>DONH01000015.1:2046-6109 GCA_003509235.1 Planctomycetaceae bacterium | reverse complement strand
GATCTTCACCCGTTTTGGAAAGACCTTGTGTCAACGCAGCACTGATGGAACGAGCTTTCACAAGACGGTACACCGGGCGGAATACCAATCCGCGATCAACAATAAAATCAACAGTCGAATCAATTGGATTCAGTTCAACATCTCTGGCAAGCCCATCTGATGACTTCACTGTTAATTGGAGACGTGTATCTTTTGGTGACTGCTGAACCATCGCCATAACAAATGGCCAGCTCTGTGATTCTTCTGATAATTCAACTCCCGGGTCATCTTCATCAATAGGTTCGTCTTTTTTTGCAAATCGTGCTCGAGTCACAAACTCACCATCTTTGATACCTGCCCGAGCAGCTGGTGAGCCAGGCACGACCTTTGCAATTTCGGACCCGATATTAAAGGCGATACCGAGACTGGAAACAGCTACCGGACTTTGAGGCCATCGTGCCTGCTCGATCCATGTGACGTCTCGTGGCGTGACTTCGATTGTTTCAGGAACCAGTTCACCAGAAGCATTATGAACTGCATCGGTACGAAGAATGCCCAACAAGACGACCTCACCTGATCGCTTCCTGAGTCGGTTATCAATCGTCAAAGGATTGCCAAGTGGTTCACCATCTATGGAAACAATTCGATCTCCTGCTTTTAGATTAGCGGCAGATGCCGGAGAATCAGCTTGGACACTTGCAATCAACCCTGGCACCATCACTAAACCAGTTTCACGTCGAGATTGAGCAGGGATTGAAATAGATAGATTCTTATCTTGCCGCTGCACCGAAATTGAAATGGAAGCCTCTGCCTTGCCAGCAAGAGAAGCAATCAGTTCGGCATAGCTCGAGATAGCTTTTCCATCGACGGCCGTGATGGTGTCTCCTGGTTCAAAAGCAGGATTCGCTTGTGAAGCAGCACCAGGAAGCCCGGGTTCCAGGCTCTCGGGTAGCGTTACTGAAAATGGACTTGTCACGCCGACTGTCGGAATTCCCAAGTCTGTATCTGGGTGGAGCGTCAGCGTCCGCTCACTCCCATCAGCGGGCCGACGTACTGTGAAATCTATTCCTTTTGCCGGATCACCCAGCGTCACACCTTTCTGCAGATCGGTAAAGACTGGTTCCGTTTTTGATCCTATGGCAACAATCTCATCACCGGTACGTAATCCAGCTCGCCACGCTGCTCCACCAGGTCGAACACTTGAGACTTCACAAGTCAGCTCTTGTACACCAAGACCAAATGCCCACGCTGCAAGTAAGACGGCAAAGATCACATTCATGATTACGCCAGCCGAAATGATTGCCATTCTTTCAGGTACCGACTGGGCAGGATAACTTCGCGGGTCCCATGCAGGGTGTGGATCAGAAGTTGGCTCTGCTGGCAAATCACCTGACTCAATAATATCTTTTGCCCGCTGGGCTTCACGAGCTGCGGCCGCGGGATTGTCATCCTGCCCAAGCATCTTGACGTATCCTCCAAGAGGCAGAATACCGATGCCATACTCAGTCTCACCCCATGTAAATTTGCCAAGATTCCAACCGTTAATATCAAAGCCGATATAAAACTTCTCGCACTTGACCCCACAGGCTTTCGCAACCAGAAAGTGTCCGAGTTCATGGACAAAAATGACAAAGCCAAGACCAATTGCAACCTGCAAAATCACAAGCCAGCTTGCTGGCTGAAGAATCCACATCCCTATCATCCCACCAGGTGAAATGACAGCACTCAGCGACATCAACACATCCACGTTTGGAATTCCTTTCTGGCCCAAGCATCAAGCCTGAGTATATCTTCGAGTGTCGGGTCACCAATAAATGGATGTTCCGACACTGCTCGCTCACACAATTCAGCAATCTGTGGAAACTTCACCACTCCATTGAGGAAAGCCTGGACTGCCTCCTCGTTTACAGCATTCAAAACCACACCAGCAGTACCACCCCGAGCCGCAACATCATAGCCGAGACGAACTGCTGGAAAACGTTCGAGGTCGGGGGGGCTCAGATTTAGTTGCTGAGCAACACCAAAATCGAACCGCCGAGCCGGACCATCGTACCTTTCTGGATACGCAAGCGCATACTGGATCGGAAGTTTCATGTCTGGTGGCCCAATCTGGGCGATAACCGCACCATCAATAAATTCAACAAAAGAATGAATAATTGATTGCGGATGGACAACGACACCTAACTGGTCCGCTCGGAGATCGAAGAGCCAGCGGGCCTCAATCAATTCAAGTGCCTTGTTCATCATCGTTGCCGAATCAATGGTAATCTTCGGCCCCATTGACCAGGTTGGGTGCTTGAGCGCTTGCTCTGGCGTTACCTCGGATATCTGCTCTTTGGTATGAGTTCGGAAAGGCCCGCCGCTGGCTGTCAGCACGACTCGCTGCAATTCATGACGACGTCCACTCCGTAACGCCTGATGGATCGCAGAATGCTCACTATCGACCGGAACAATCGTAGCACCAGAACGTGCTGCCAACTGTGTTACTAAAGGCCCAGCTGTCACCAACGTTTCTTTATTGGCAAGCGCTACCGTCTTCCCAGCAGCGAGTGCTGACCAGGTACTGCGCAAACCAGCAGCCCCAACAATAGCCGAAACAACACGGTCAACTTCTGGGGCAGCGAGTAATTCTTCAAGACGTTCTGGACCAACGACGAGTTCTGTTCCTTTTGGGAATGCACCCGGTCCAAGTGATTCTGCAGCAGTCGCATCGGTCACTACGACCCAGCGAGGCCGACAGGCTTGAGCCTGTTCAACCAGAACATCAATGCTGCGGTGACCACACAGCAGATGCACCTTGAAACGACCTTCGGAGGCAGCAATGACTTCAAGGGTATTCTTCCCAATACTTCCGGTTGAACCCAGAACCGCAACACGAAGAGGAACGGCATCTGAGGACATTTGAAGATCAATCGATTGCTCACGTACCACTTCCGCACCCGAAACGGCCATTGAAGTGGCAGAAGCCACAGTGCGGTCGGGTAACATCATGGACGGGTCAATCTGGGAAACTATGAAAACATGTCAAAATACGACGAAATCTAGTTTACGCACTCCGGTCGCCGGATGCCATGCATGTCATTTGTCGCAGGCTTCTTTCGAGCCTACGATAGAGGGATTGCGTTGCTGCCTCTCAATTATAAAGAAACGATTGCGACATTTCGTCTATGAATCAAAAAAATAATGAAAAAGATCCTGGACGGCGTTCTGGTGATCGAAAGCAGGCTTTCGGTGGCTCAAATCTCATCTGGTCCCTGATTGCCGTGGCAGTCGCTGGTCTTTTTGCAGCAAGCCTCTTCAGCAATGGCCAAGAAGTTCAATTGAGCTACACCGACCTCGAGCGACTTATTCGGGCTGCGGGTGAAAAAGAAGATCAGTCAGGCTCGCCACGATTCGTAGAGGTTATTACAGGCGAAACAGCAAAAGGATCTCCACTGGTTTCACGATTCTGCTCAATCGATGATGTAGTCATTGGTGCATTTGAGGTGACTGGAACACTGCGAAAAGTTCCTTTGCCAAGAGGTAATGGACGAGGTGGACTGCGACCTATTGATGACGGCCGATTAACGGCTGGTGGTAACGCCCAAGGTGAGCAGCTGCGATTTCGGACTGCGAAACTCCCAAGTGAGAACTCGGAGGGACAGCTGTCGAAGATACTCGATCTCAATAAAGTTGATTATCGGTATGAAGATCCACCGAGTCCTTGGCGAAACTGGATGCCAATGTTGGTGTTGACCGGATTACTTGCATTGGGATTCTTTCTCATGGTGCGTCGCCTAGGAGGAGCCGGCAGTCCAATGGCATTTGGTCGCAGCCGAGGAAAAATGTATGCCCAAGAAGATCTCGGGATCAGTTTTGATGACGTTGCTGGGATAGACGAGGCCGTTGATGAACTTCGCGAAGTGGTTGAGTTTCTTCGAAGCCCTGAAAAATATCAGGTTCTTGGTGGCCATATTCCGAAGGGTGTTTTGTTAGTAGGACCTCCTGGGACAGGCAAGACCCTTCTTGCCAAAGCGATTGCGGGGGAAGCTGGCGTTCCATTCTTTGGACTTTCTGGGAGTGACTTTGTTGAAATGTTTGTTGG
>DONH01000015.1:1584-1736 GCA_003509235.1 Planctomycetaceae bacterium | reverse complement strand
GAAATGTTTGTTGGTGTCGGTGCTGCCCGTGTCCGTGACATGTTTCAACAGGCCGCGCAAAAGAGCCCATGCATCATTTTCATCGATGAGCTTGATGCTTTAGGGAAAACCCGAGGATCAAGTGTCGTTGGAGGTCATGATGAAAGAGAGCA
>DONH01000015.1:0-1358 GCA_003509235.1 Planctomycetaceae bacterium | reverse complement strand
AAAGCTCCTTGTATTATATTTATAGATGAATTGGACGCGATTGGTAAAAGTAGGTCAGGATCTATGGGAGTTGTTGGTGGTCATGATGAAAGGGAGCAGACGCTCAATGCGTTGCTGGTTGAAATGGATGGGTTTGGTAGCAACTCCGGCGTCATTGTGATGGCAGCTACGAACCGACCGGAAACACTTGATCCGGCCCTACTCCGACCAGGAAGATTTGATCGACATGTACTCGTCGACCGACCTGATGTCCGTGGACGTGAGGCTATTCTCAAGGTGCATGTCCTCAATGTGAAACTTGATCCTAAAGTGAATATTGAGCAGGTGGCACGAATTACCTCGGGTTTTTGTGGTGCAGACCTTGCCAACCTTGTAAATGAGGCCGCCTTGCTGGCTGCTCGAAATAACAAGAAGGCTGTGGGGATGGTGGAGTTCAACGAGGCTGTCGAACGTGGCACTGCAGGCCTTGAAAAAAAGAAGCGAGTGATCCACGAAGATGAAAAGAAACGAGTGGCGTATCACGAAGCAGCACATGCCTTAGTTGCATATTCTCTTCCGAATACCGACCCCATACATAAGGTGTCAATCATACCCCGTGGCCTCGCCGCATTAGGCTACACCATGCAGCGGCCAGAAGATGATCGGTATCTCCTCACACAAACTGAACTTGAAAGCAGAATTCATGTTCTTCTCGCTGGCACAATTGCAGAAGAAATGATTTATGACGACATCTCAACAGGTGCCCAAAACGACTTGGAGCGGGCAAGTGAAATTGCACGCTCAATGGTAATGGACTACGGCATGAGTCAACTCGGCAGAGTAAACTATCGTGAAAGCCAACGGTCACCGTTTCTGACTGGTGGGGGTGCCGACTTTGGCGCAACCCGCAGCCATAGCGAAGAAACAGCTCGTGAAATTGATGAAGAGGTTCGCCGCATAATCGATACGTCGATTGTTCAGGTCCGTCAGATTCTGCAAACCCGTCGCGCATCACTTGAATCAATAACAAGCCGCTTGATCGAAGCTGAAGTAATTGATGGCAGTGACCTTCAAGATATTATTGAAACAACGAATGGGAAACCGCAACTCGTACCGGGTACGACGGCTGAACGCCGCGGCACTACGGTACAAACATCATCTGATAGAGAAAACGAACCGCCGGTTGATGCTGCGAGTCAGTAGTCCTGCTCCCTGAATTATCATTACAGTTGTTCTAGGTTGCCCAAGGCAAGTGGCTTCTCTAGATGGGCGCTAGAGTACGTCGATGTTTCTATAGAGGCGATAGCGAGTGGCTAATCGCGCAGGAGTTAGATTCCGCTTTCAGGCACCATCATGTGGAAAAGTATATTTCTAGCGAT
>DONH01000208.1 GCA_003509235.1 Planctomycetaceae bacterium | reverse complement strand
CTGGCGAAATTCCACAAAATGCCGGCCTGACTGTGCAATACTCCAATTTCTTTGGAACGGATGAAACTATTTATTGAGAAGCGGCTGTGGGAGGCCACGAACAATTTCAAGTTCACTGTATATGCCTTCTCGTCCCCTATCCAAAACTACGTTTGAGATATCAGTGGAAACAATACGAATCTTCCACGATGCAAGGAGATCAGAAAAATGCTCATTTAATAGTATTGCAATGCTATACGGTTCCTGGCCGGTTGAGCATGCTGCGGACCAGATTGTGAGTTGTTTCGTAGCAGCTCGTTTCCTCACAAATTCAGGAATGATACGTTTTAAGGTTTCAAAAGGTGTTTTATCTCTAAAAAAACTTGTCTCATGCGTCATCATGGCGTTCAAGACATCATTCTCTAGCGGACTACCACTGGCTGTCTGAATGCGATCAATGAGAGTGTCGAGGCTTGGAAGTTTTCGTTGTCTGACAATTGGCAAGAGGCGGGCGACAAGGAGGTACTGTTTGCTATCGTCAATAATAACCCCGGTTTTTTTCTTGAGCAGCCCACGGAGGTAAGAGAACTGCGGAGGGCTTACCTGCATATGGAAAAAACTCGTCTCATAATTCAAGGAATGAAGAAACTGGGAAAGACTATTTCTGTTGTCGACAAATTCGCCTGGCAATATCTGGCCCAATGCGATCGAGAGAGAGCACCATGTCTGCAAGGCCTGCTCGAACAACATGACCAGGCATGCCCCATACAACACTACTTGGTTCGTCCTGAGCAATGACGACACCACCCTCTGCTGCAATCAGTTTACATCCCCGAAGGCCATCATTCCCCATGCCAGTAAGCACGAGAGCCAACGTGTCGGAATGAAATATTTTGGCAGCCGAACGAAAAAGTACATCAACTGATGGCCGGCACGAATTCTCAGGCGGCCCATCATGGAGAACAAGTTTGGCCTCTTTGCCATGTTTTTGAATTTCGAGGTGCGAGCCCCCAGGAGCTAGGTAGATATGTTCTGATTCAAGTGCCTGCCCATGATGCGCTTCACAGACCCGGTGCTTACACAGTTTGGATAGTCGGTCGGCAAGATGCCCGGTGAATTCCTTTGGCATATGCTGCACAACTGCAATAGGTGGGGCATTTGCAACAGTTAAATGTGGAAGAATATCTGCGAGCGCGCTCGGACCGCCAGTCGAAACGCCAATAACAATTACCGAGATATTCTGTAAGTTCTTGTTAAAAGACGCGGCGGTCATTAATTTTTTCGAGGCCGTGCTGTTGGCAGGATCTTTGTTTTTTTCGGGTGGCCTGTAGACTGCCCTAAGCTTTGGGACTAACTCAGACTCAATTCTTGCCACGATACTATCTTTGTCTGTAGCAGTTGGCTTTGCAACGTAATCGTTCGCACCAGCAACCAGTGCTTCCAAGGTTGCCTTCGCCCCTCGCTCGGTTAGGCTTGAAAAGATAACAACAGGCAGTCGGAGATATTTTTTTCGAATGTGACGAAGCGTCTCAATGCCATCCATAACAGGCATTTCAATATCAAGAAGAACAATATCAACGTGCTCTTTCTCTAAAAGAGTCAGTGCTTTTTCACCATCTGCAGCTGTCCCAATGACTTTGATGCCAGGTATCTCATGCAGTGTCTTAGAAAGTATTCCTCGTATTGCTGCGGAGTCATCAACTAAGAGAATCCGAATGGGTTTGTGTTCTAAGACGATTTGAGCATGTTGATTCGTGTGTAGACTAAGTGATGAAGAAGGTTGCGGATCTGGCTGCTGTTTACTCTTTTTTTTTGTCTCTTGAGTCAGCCCAAGGGTATTCAGTCGTGCTATAAGTTCGGTTGGTGTAAACGGCTTTGCAATAAAGTCCGTCGCCCCGAGTCGCATCGCTGCTTCGATACTTGCTTTTGTCGAATCAGTAGAAATCATCACAACGGGAAGATTTTTGTACTGTTGGCTCCGACGGATTCGACCAAGCAACTCAAATCCGTCCATCTCAGGCATGTGACGGTTAAGCGTTATGAGTGTTGGGCGAGGCATGTGGGAAAGCCTGTCGAGCGCCTCGACACCATTCTGGGCTTCAATGCATTGAAACTGTAAGCTATTCAGTACTTTTGTAAGGATACTACGTACAGGTTTTGAATCATCGATAACAAGTGCGTGCACGGTTTCAATCCTAGCGTGTCTGCTAGAGCAAAAAATTGGCTTTTGAGCCGATATAGAGCTCAGTGTTTTAACGTCATTCGCATCGCTTTATCTCAAATAGTCTAGCAGTCGTTCTCTAAATAATCCTAGCGACTATATTCATCAACCAATCGTTGTAGTCCTTGAGCCATGTGTGAAAGTTCCTGTGCAGAGTGCTGAGTATTGTTCGCCCCTTCAGCCGTATTTTGTGCAGCATTGGCCACCTGAACAATATTTTGTGCGATCTCAGTGGAGCCGGTTGTTGCCTCTGTAATATTCCGACTGATTTCACTCGTTGTTGCAGATTGCTCCTCGACAGCAGTTGCAATTTTTGTTTGTAGGAGATCAATCTTTTCAATGACTGATGCGATTTCACTAATAGCTGTCACAGCCTTTTCAGTATCAGATTGCATAGCTTCAATTTTTGTTCCAATGTCTTCTGTTGCCTTAGCTGTTTCTCGAGCGAGTTCCTTGACCTCATTAGCAACAACAGCAAATCCTTTTCCCATATCACCTGCACGAGCAGCCTCGATTGTTGCATTAAGTGCGAGTAGATTCGTCTGTTCGGCAATGGTCGTAATAACTTTTATAACTTGACCGATTTCGCTACTTGACTGTCCAAGCTCATCCATCGTTGATGATGTTTTTTGAGCCATATCAACAGACTGTCGTGCAACTGCGGCAGCATCCTGCGCACTGCGAGCAATTTCACCAATATTCGAAACTAGATTTTCGACAGATGATGAGACAAGTTTTGTATTGCCACTGACTTGCTCAGCGGCTGAAGAAACTAGGTTTGCCTGGGCAGTTGTTTCTTCAGCAGTTGCACTCATCTGCTGGCTTACGCTGGTCAACTCCTCAGAGGAGCCCGCTAGCGCATTCGTATTATCTATGATGCCACTCACCAAGGATGCTTGACGACGGGCTTCTCTGGAGAATCGGCGTGAAATGCTCACTGAAACAAGCAGAACACCAATTGTGCTGAGAATAAAGATTGTTGTAGCGAAATTAAACAAGCTATTTACGGGTTGAAGAATTTCAGCCCTATCAATTTCTGAGATGAGAGCCCAGGTGACATTTTTGTTTCCACCACGTGAATCCTGATGGATAGTTACAGGTTGCCATGACGAGAGGACATCAATTCCACGGTAATCTATTATTTCTGCTGTACCAGATTCTCCATCATCTAAAGCCGAACGAACGGCGTCAGTGTCTACCCGTACCTTCGAATTAATAATAGTTGATTTGACACCAAGGTCTTCTGGGAACCGTGATTGGCTTCTGAAAAGTCCATCACCAGCAATCGCATAAGTCTCACCAGTTTCTCCCATTCCTGTTGTTTCACTGATGATTGACGTGATTTTGTCAACGGGGAGCTGGAAGATGACTGCCCCCTTCAGTTCTCGGTCATTATAAATTGGTGCAGCAATAAAGCTTGCCGGTGCTTCGTATGATGGCAAGTAGTTTTCAAAGTCTGCGAACGCAACAGTGTCACGACGGCCACCACTTATAGATTCCTGAAAAGCTCTCGCGAAATTCGTGCCTGCAAAAGATCCTGTCTTCAGAGATGTGACAAAATCCAACTCCTTAAAAACTGAATAGACAATTATTCCGTCAGCATCGACAAGGAAAAAGTCATAAATCCCAAGTCTTTTCAAGAAATTTCGAAAGATAGGGTGATACAAGGAATGAGCTGCTGAGTATGAGGATCCATCATCTGCAGCATTTAGTAATTCTTTTGAACCGAGAGGATTCTCGTTCTTCCGGATATAAAGATATTGAAGGTACGCTGATGAATTAGAAAGGTTTTCAAGGAAAATTGTAGTAGGTGGCTCGTGCTCGGTTTGCCTCATGTATTCGTTTGAGAATTCATTCGTGTAGTACGTCGAGAGACCTTTTCGAGCATCTTGAATCGATGATTCCGTAAGATTGTCATCACTCTTAATTTTCTGAAATCCAGCTGCAAAGGCTTCAAGTGCTTCGAGAGTCATTCTATTTTCAGCAGTAATCTTGAGCTGTTCTTCCATCGAGGAGAAATAACTATCAACAGCTTTTGCAGTGATCTTATTGACCGTTTGTAATTTACGTAGTGATTGGTCCTCAATCGCTTTTGCTGCTGACGAATAGGTGGCATATCCCATGAAGGCTAATGGCAATATAGAAACAGCAAGCAGCGACCAAAGCAGACGATCTTTGGAAAATCCAAGAAGCCTTGAACTCAAAGTGGCTGTGTCAGTGCGAGTGCTGTCACGGGTGGCGTGTAAATCAGAATTCGTCATTGTAGTACCGTTCGATAGGTAAGGAAGTTAGTTGTTTGTGTTTAGCCTACAGACAGTGACTCGGTTCGAATGTTCAAGAGGCTTTTTAATATTTTCTCTGGTGACAACAAATGAATTAATCGGTCAGTATCAGGGAGCACGCCTGTGAGAACACTCGAAGATTCATTGGTAGGCGGGGTAACTTGATGAGGGTCATACGGCTTCACATCGAGAAGTTTATCTACTAGAAAGCAGTACCATTCGTCGTTGATCTCGACTATCAGGCTGATTTGCTTAATGGATGGTGGTGCAGCAGGAAACTCAAAGAAAATCCGAAGATCAATAGCTGGAACGATTCGTCCTCTAAGGTTGAGTAGTCCAGAGATAGCGGGTGATGCCAAAGGGACGTTGTTGATAACACCTCTTTGTAGAACTTCAGTCACGTCATCTGCTTCAACTGCAAAACATGTATTTTCAACGAGAAATGTACAACAGCGTTTTTGGTCCATTCTTGCTTCAGACGTATTTATAACTGTGGAATTCATGAGAGAGGATTCTCCTCTGCCCACTGGCTTGCAGAAACAATATCCATCACTTCAGTTGCGCTGTCTCCAACCAGAAGAGTGCCTAAGAGACCTCTTTTCTTTGCTGTCTTCTCAAGCGAGCCATGGCCTGTTTCAACGTCAATAATTCTTCGAACGGCAATCGCCTTATTTCCCAGTTCATCGGGAAGGATAATGCCGACCAAGGATCCGGTAGATTCTTTTCCGAGTTCCTTCGGCGTATGTAAAACCCGATCGGGATCAATGAGTTGTGTCAATTCACCATTCCGTTTTACAAAACGGGAGTCTGCGGCGGGGTCAATTTCTGACTCAAGGAAACTCTCCAAACGTTGCACCTGGTTCAAAGGAACAGCAACACGGTGGCCATTATGAGTTTCACACACAAGGTAGCGAGAAGATTCCTGAACAACCTCACGACGTTCCTCAGATGTGCTTTTGAGATCACCTGCATGACGAGTGAGGGCTGGAATATCAGCGGCCATCGTGATTCCACGGAGGTCAAGGATGAGGACCACGCTACCATCACCCATAACGGTTGCGCCGGAATAAATACCTATCGGTGCTAAAAGACTGCTTATTGCTTTGACAACAATAAACCAAAGTCCAGTTGTTTCTGTAGCATGACTGTGTTGGTTTTCAGACGTTGTGACAGCATCTACCACTAGGCCAAATTCGTAGTTATCTATTTTGACAACAACAACAGTGCCTGATGTTGGTCGTTTTTTCCACTCACGAAGTCCGAGCCATCGGTCAAGGTACACAACTGGGATGAGTCGATCGCGTAGTCGTAAGACAGGCGCACCTTCAAGCCCATCAATCATATGATTCATGCCATCTTTTCTAAGAGCTACGAGTTCTTGAATGTACGGCTGCGGTATTGCAAGACGTTCACCACCACTTGAGATAATCAAAGCTGGTATGATCGCAAGAGTAAGTGGAATTCGCACACGAACGACAGTGCCAATACCACGTTGGCTGCTGATATCAATAGTTCCACCAATAGATTCGATGTTTGTACGGACAACGTCCATGCCGACACCGCGACCAGATACATCAGTCACGGCGTTGGCCGTTGAAAAACCAGGTTCAAAAATAAACTGAAAAATTTTCTCGTCAGACATAGCGGAAACCGCATCATCCGTGACGAGACCTTTTTCAACTGCCTTTTTACTCACAGCATCGACTGAAATACCTGCTCCATCATCGGACACTTCAATAGTGACTTGGCCACTCTCCTGAAAAGCGCGTAAAGAGATCTCTCCCGAAGTGGACTTACCAGCGACGGATCGCATATCTTTTGATTCAATGCCATGATCTATCGCATTTCGAATTAGATGGGTAAGTGGATCGCGTATTTTTTCAATAAGAGTCCGATCAAGCTCAGTGTCGGAGCCATCGATATGAAGATTAACCTTTTTGTTGCATGCTGTTGCCACGTCACGAACAATGCGGGGAAACTTATTGAATAGTTGGTCGATTGGGGCCATGCGTGTCTTCATGGCCACTTCTTGTAGATCGCCGGTCACTGTATGAATTCGATTGACTACGTTTAGTAGTGCAGGTTCATTAGTAGCCGTTGTTCGCAGTTGGTTACGGGCTAGAACGAGTTCTCCGACGAGATCAACGATGTTATCAAGTAGTTGTATATCGACTCGTATGGTTGCATCGAAAGTGTTATTGAAACGAGTGCTTTCTGAGCGTGATAGAATATCAGGGTTTGCTGCAGGTGTTAATTTGTCATCCTTAGCCTGGTCATTTGAAATGGTCGATACGACAGGCCGTTCTTCAGGAACTGTTGTCGTGCGATCATCTGGTTGATTGGACTGATCTGTACTAGAAGATGGTGATGCAAGACGTTCTTCTGTTTGATTATTACGACGAGCAGTAGCTAATAGACAGGTCGCATCCATTTTCTGACAGAGATCCGGAAACGCAGCATCACCTTCTTTGCCAGTTGACTCAATGGCCGTTAAGAATGTCCGAATGGCATCAACGAGTTCAAGAAGCAGGGATGCCAGTTGTTCATCGAAATGAAGTTTTCCATCACGAAGAAGGCCAAGAAGATGTTCTCCATGGTGTGACAAGTTGCTTAATCTTGTAAATCCGAAGAAACCACAAGTGCCTTTTATCGTGTGAATTGTCCGAAAAATACTCGCCAAACGGTCGGGGTCATGAGGGTTCTTTTCAAGCGCAACGAGGTCCTGATCGAGCTGGTCTAGGTTTTCTGACGCCTCGATTAGAAATTCTGAGATGAACTCTTCGTTGTCAGCCATAAAGAAACGCTACAAATCTTCTGAACGCATTGCAGCAAGAGCCGTGTCACCCACTGCTTCATCTCAACGATACATTGCCAAAGTGGAAAGTTGACGTATGCCCTAAAGTTTTTGTAGATGATGGGAAACAACATAATCCCTACTACCAGAATAAGTGGTAGATGTGGGTGTTTGTCCTATAGAAGAACATTCAAACCAAAGTTGTCTACGAGGCTCTCTTGTAAAATTTAGTGACGACAGAAAGTCGTTTCATAATAAGCGCGCTTTTCGAAGCACGAATGTCAGCGTAACCGTAATGATCGCTGAAACAATCCAGAACATCTTATATCCATGCACCCACTCGGTTTCTGGCATGATTTCAAAATTCATTCCATAGACGCCACATAGAAAAGTAAGCGGCAGGAAGATAGTGCTCACAACAGCGAGACGATTCATTGTCATGTTTGTGCGATGTGTCATGACAGTGAGGGAAAAATTCATTGCACTTTCTAGGATTTCTCGGTTTGCTGTAATGTCGGCAAGAAGTCGCTCTAGTGTCCCAATCATGTTTCCCATAAATTGCAGCGTAGCTTCACTAACGAGTGTGGTTTTTCGAGAGACTAACTCTTCCAATACTCTACGAGCAGGTAGGACTCGTTTTCTTAATGCCAATAGTCTTCCGGAGACGCTTGCTAATTTTGTAAGCGTTGCTTCATCAGCAGATATGCGAAGAGCAAGGCGTGTTTCCTCAACTTCCTCATCGAGGTGTCTCTGTACCTCCAGAAACTGTTCAATTTGTTTATCCCAAAACTCATAGAGTAGAAAACTTGGTGTCGCAGCATGTTGTTCAAAGTCTCGAATGTAGTCGCGACGAACGGCATGCAGGACAGCACAGGAGCCTTCGGAGAATGTCGCGAGAAGACCTTCAGTAATAACAATATCAAGTACTTCACTCCTGATTGTCTTTGAGGTGCCTCTTGCTCCTACAAGGCGGATATGTAAGGCATCATCAGTTCTATGAAGTGATGAGACCTGCTCGTCTGTATTTTGTTGATACTCAGAGCTCAGGATGTTCAGAACTGGCGTTTGGTTGGCTAAATGTTCCGGCAACTCTTTTTTGAGGTCAGGATATATTTGGTCTCGAAGGTTTGTGTCTATCCAGACAAAGCGGCCAGCCGCAATTGATGAAGAGACTTCGTCAATTGTGATTGCACCGTGTGACTTGTCACGAAAGTCAAGGAATTCAGCACGTACGGCAGAATGGGCTGACATGGTGGTGTGGGGCATTTCTGAGCTTTGAGCTGTAATCATAAGGCTCCCTTGACCCTTTGGATGAAGCATATCAGGAATAGAAATACCACGCACAGATGGTGCAGTCCAAGTTCAATATTTGTGTCAGGGGCGAGAATAATCTGCTTATTTATTGAGAATTGGTGTCCCCTTCGCAATAGATTGAGCTTTATGATCCCTCCTGTCCAATATTCATGAAGACGTGCAAAGGCACTAAATAGAAAACGTATGGTTCCTTCTTCTCAGTCTGACGCCTCAGCTGATATTCAGCTTGGTATTTCTCCAATTCTTCGAGAGGCAAGTTCTCAATCAAACGATGGGAAATGGGCCGGCTATAATGCCCTGATTTTACTGGTGAGCCTTATCGCTATTGGCATGCTCGCAATTGGTGTCGTTGTGGAACTGACGCCCTCAGCGAGATCCTTACTCGCGTATGCCGATCTTTTTGTCTGTGGCGTGTTTCTCATTGACTTTATTGTAAGTCTGATCCAAGCCCCAAACCGCTGGAATTATTTTTTTACGTGGGGATGGATAGATCTTCTTTCGTCAATTCCTATATTTGATTCAATGCGGTTGGGTCGAGCGGCCCGTATAGTTCGAGTGGTCCGGGTTATTCGAGGAATTAAGGCCACACGGTTTTTGGCATCACTGATTTTTCAGAACCGTACAAGAAAT
>DONH01000339.1 GCA_003509235.1 Planctomycetaceae bacterium | reverse complement strand
TGGTTGGTGCATCGTCCAACATGCCGTCGAATTCGTCTTCTGTGTCTTGTGGTAGATCGTCTTGCATGGGTGCATTTTATCGAAGCGGCACGCCGCGGTTCACTTTAAGTGAGGTAATCAACTGCTCTGGAGCTCACTCCAAGTATCTTGCTCAACTGATTCTGCTTGTTCGGATGCTTCCTGAAGATGAATCAGAAGTTCTGCTGCTGCTTGTATTGCACTTGATTGAGGAGTTTCTACTGCCATATCGATAGCCTTTCTCGTAAGATTTCAGCGTCGAAAGGTACCCCGAGGGAAATTCAAAGCCGGGCTTGACCACAGATTTCACCTCAGAGGGACCATACGACTTTCTCGCTCTAAATCTGGCGAAACCCTGAGGCTGCTGGTGGCAGAGGAATATTTCTTAACAACTTTAGCAGGGATCAAAGTTTTGTCCGCTTTAATGCGAAAAAAATTCTCGTAAGAAGAGGTGGATCGTCTTGCATGGGTGCAGTTTATCAGACTGCTGCAGCAGCCCAGCAGGGTTAGGTTGTCAGCGGGTTGGCTATTGGCTCAACCACGACAGGCGACGTGAATATGAATGCCTCTTGAGAGTAGGAGTTAGTGAAATAGTGCGAGTATTTTTTCACTGCCTAAAAAATTCTGCTTTGTTTGCCGACAGATACATCAAGGTTTTATTTTGCGAGGTAGCTAGATGAAGGAATTAGCAGTGCTCATTGGAATTATCTTTTTCAGTATTTCGGCAGCGGTAGGCATTAGCTCGCTGCGATCCGCTATGGGTCTCAAGTGTGGCGGTGCATGCTGCCAAAGTCTTGAAGCGAAAGCAGTCAGCGATGAAAAATCCCAACTGAGTCCATAGTCTGTACAACTGCATTTTCTGGGAGAGATCATGGGACTATATTCTGCGGTTACGAGATGCACTTGTAGCGAACGCCTGAGTAATGCAAAACC
This sequence comes from Planctomycetaceae bacterium, assembly GCA_003509235.1. Classification (GTDB taxonomy): domain Bacteria; phylum Planctomycetota; class Planctomycetia; order Pirellulales; family UBA1268; genus UBA1268. The sequence goes on along the minus strand of DONH01000339.1, from coordinate 4,569 downwards.
GTGCCGGTACTGTCTCGCAATGGCACGGGCCAAACAAAGTCCTAAAAGTGAAAGCAGCGACGACGCCGAAAAACGAAAAGCCGCATAGTCTTGATACGGTAGCCTTGAATTGAATGGAGGTACTCCCATGTTTGCTTTCTTTGCTGTTTTAGGCATCACTGTTTTTCTGTGGCTGAATATTGCTGTCATTGCTAGAGCTATTCTTGGGCCATAGTTTTCACAGCGAATATTTTTCGAGGCCATTGGAGGCTCGGGGGCTGACAAGAACCCTTATGGCACCGTGGAATTGGCGGAAGACGAAACGTTGAGGCGTTAATTAGATTTGGCCTAAGCGTTCATTCGTTACCGGACTTTTTAGTCACGGTACTTTTCTGGCAAGTGAATATTCGGGTTTGACTTCAAGTAGGTGAGGCCTAATTCATCAATTGAAGTCCGTCCGTGAAGGTACAACAAAGCCCCTTTAAACTTTGCAAGTTCTTTGGCAAGGTCATTGTCAATTGAAGTCAGTCCTTTAAGGTACAGATTTCCTTTAGCCTTCGCCAATTCCTGAGCAACATCTTTGTCAATTGAAGTTAGGCCGCCCAGTTCCAGGTGTCCTTTAAACTTCGCCAACTCCTTAGCAACGTGTTTATCAATTGAAGCGAGGCCGTTAAGGTACAGATTCCCTAAAAACTTCGCCAATTCCCGAGCAACATCTTTGTCAATTGATTTCACGCCTTTAAGCCGTAGATCGCCTTTAGCCTTCGCCAATTCCTGAGCAACATCTTTGTCAATTGAAGTCAAGCCTCTGAGCCGCAGATCCCCTTCAAAATCCGCCACTAACTCAGCGGCCTGTTCTGCAGTCAAAGCGTTTTCATCGCTCACAACGCGGCCTTTGATGTTTCCGTCTGGATTGTCTACAGCCCAACAAAGACCGCAATTCAGAACCAGTACAGCAGCAATTAAAAATCTCATCATTCCTCTCCGCATGGATTTGGTGGTCTGGTGTCGATTCTTTCTAACCTTTTCTGCAGCCGAGCTTCACGGCGTCTTAATAATGACCGCCTGAATTGAATGATTCGTATGCGAATAATTCGAATCGGAGAAAGCAGATACTCTGCAAATAAAATAATGGTATTCATTTTTGACCATCTCCCTATGGATTTGGTGGTGTGGTGGGTGCGTCGTCAAACACGCTGTAGAATTCGTCTTCATACTCATCTGTTGGATCGTCTTGCATGGGTAAAACATACCCAAGAAACGTGCAGATCAGGAAGAATAAGCTGACTAACACGACGAGGAAGCAAACGAAAGTTAACACCCATTTAAAAGTTAACACCCATTTTTTGGTTAAACCCGTGATTTTGCTTGAAATTGGCCGAAACTCACGTTGACCACGAACTCATCAGCCCCGACTGCCGTAATGTGTAATAGTTCTTTAACGAGTAGTTACCCACAAGGAGACTATGCGATGAAGACACGATCACTTCAAGAAGTGCGACACGCACTGTCCGTGAATCGCCAAGGCCCGACCGTTGGATTCGTTATTCCCATCCCCGCGGTGGTAGAGATTTTGTCGGGTTCAATTTATCGATATTCATACCAAGCCGCGATAAGACAATCGACTAAGGTCTAATCACAAACGACACAGCCTTGATCTTGGCGTTGATGAGTGTCATCGCGGAGGTTGAGCATGTCCTCCAATAGCACCGACATTTCACTTGGGATTTGAGGGACTGCTGCCCGAGAGGCTCGTGGCATTTAATCCTTCCAAGAATCTACCGAATAAGTGTGGTATTGAGCCTACCGAGACAACGCGGCATTCATGTCGAGCCTCGCGGATTATTCACGCCGAGAGGATCAGATGAAAATGAGCTCATAAAATTAGCACACCCAACTTCCCGGACATGAAATAAATACAGGTAATTCTGTTTGAATAAAATAAACAGCTTCAGAATAATAGATTTCGGTCACCCATTCATTGAGTTCTCTGAGACATTATTTTAATATTTAAGAGTTATCACAACATCTGAGGTGAGTCATGATTTGGAAAAATAAAAAACAATTGCTACAGATAGTTGCCGGGGGCATGGCGTGCTTATTGGGGGCATTATGCTGGTTTGCTATGAGTTATGACACTCAAAAAGTAAATGTCGACTCAGAAAATTCTCGACCTTTTTATTACTCAACTCTTAATGAGATCACTGGTGAAGAAACTGAATGTGTGGCCTGGGAGGTTCCTGGAACTATCGGAACGGCTTACATTTGTGTTTCTAAAGTTGTGATTGATGACAAGCAATATCCAGTTTTTGGTTTTCAAACAGGTGAATTCAGTGGCACAACTGGGCATTCTGAAAGAGGATCAATTGAGCCAGATCAGTGCGCGGTATTCTTACGGTCTGAATCCATGCCGGTTGGAAAATTCTTTGAGGCCGTCGGTAAAGCCAAAAGTTGGCAAGGCGATTGGATCACAAACAACTTGGCGGCAACGCAAATAGTTGAATTATTGCAGTCGGAGAAACTCATAGTAAAACATCCAAAGCAGGCTAATAGAACTTTTATATTCGACTTGTCAGTACCGAGTGCAAAAGGCTTCGCTGATGTTGTTTCTGATTTTCTTGCGGCTCGATAAGTGACAACGTTAGACCGCTATTGAGTGATAATGCGGTCAACTTAATAGAGTGGTAACGAGTTATCTTTCTCTGGAACGATTCCCAGTACGTGACCAAGACAATGAATTTACACCGCTCAACCGTTGGTGTATTCTTTGAAGGTATTGTCGCGTAAAAACATCTCTTTAGTATCAGGATTCGATCTTGATGCGAGATCAAGATGTCACCCCAGCCACTAGAAAACCTTGTACGGAAGTAGTTCCGGCTGTCTTTTGAAAAGTTGCTGCAGAACTCTCAATTTCATTCAACCTCTTCACGAACTGTCCCATAATCTTCCGGGATGACAGACTACCCTTAGCATGAACTCAAACCAGACCGGTACTTCTTTCAGACCACCATGGTGGATGAAAAACCCTCACTTGCAAACTATTCTGCCAACCGTGGTGCCCCAGAAACTTGCCGACCACAAAGCCAAGCTGCATAGAGTCAAACTATCTGACGGTGATGCGATTGCCGTTCATGAAGATTGCCCGAAAGAATGGGTTACTGGTGGAAAAGTAGCCATTCTCTCCCACGGCCTTACCGATCATCACCGTACACCACTTCTTGTCCGCCTGACGGAAAAGCTAACCGCTCGGGGAGTTCGTGTCTTTCGCTGGGACATGCGTAGCTGTGGTGCAGGCATTGAGTGGGCTCGCCACCCCTATCACGCAGGTTGCTCCGAGGACCTCGGTGCTGTGGTTCATGCCGTCATTGAAAAATGCTGCAAAAACACAAGTGACCTCTCTCCCGATATCACATTGTTTGGAGTATCTCTTTCTGGAAATGTCCTACTGAAATACCTGGGAGAGTCACCAGATAACATTCCCACAATGGTACAACGCGCCGTTGCCGTCAATCCTCCCATCGATCTTATCGCTGGCATTGAATCCATCAGCAACCGACGTAATCGTGTCTATGAGCGTCATTTCACGAGGATGCTTTTAAAACACCACGAACAATGGTCACGTGTCCGTCCAGACGCCTACCGTCCTCCACATGGCCCACGACCACGAACACTCGAAGGCTTTGACAACTGGTTTACCGCACCAGCAATCGGCTACCGTGATGCTCGTGAATACTATGTGGCGGCAAGCTCAGCGAAAGTGATTCCCGCCATTCGCATACCTACCACCATCATCACCGCACAAGATGATCCCTTTGTACCTTTTGAGATGTTCTCGAGTGATCGAATAACCTATCCAGAAAACGTCCACTTGGTGACCACCAATTATGGAGGCCATGTCGGCTTTGTTAGTAAAAAAGGGAATGATCCAGACATGCGATGGCTTGACTGGAGAATAGTTGAAATTGTTACTGGTGAAGCGATTTCGTAGTCTGCCAACATCGATCTCAGACACAGAAATTTCAAAATCCAAATTAATCTTCTCGCTTAACTCTCAGTAGCACATGAAGCATCAGGTGCGAGCACCTGGTCTAAAAATGAACGATTGATAACAACAATATCACCACAGATATTCCCATGTCTCCTATATGTATTTCCAGATGGCTCGCCTGTGAAGTTGATTCGCTTCAATTTTCAGATCCGATCAACTGTGTTTACAATCCACTTGTTTATGCGCGTAAACCACACGAGGCGTATCTCAAGCGACATGCAAAGCAAGGACTTGATGCCTTGTTCCTTGGCATGAATCCTGGTCCATGGGGTATGGCACAAACAGGTGTGCCATTTGGAGAAGTTTCTTTGGTGCGTGACTTTCTCGGAATTGAAGAAGCCGTTAACCAGCCTCCTATTGTTCATCCAAAACGACCGATCAATGGCTTTGCGTGCAAACGAAGTGAGGTGAGTGGTCGACGACTTTGGGGCTGGGTTCAAAATCGTTTTAGGAAGGCATCAACGTTCAACAAACGATTTTTCATTGCAAACTACTGCCCGCTTGTCTTTATGGAAGAGTCTGGTCGTAACCGTACGCCGGAC
>DONH01000351.1 GCA_003509235.1 Planctomycetaceae bacterium | reverse complement strand
ACGGGATCATCACTAGTGGGGTCTGCCATCTCATCATGAAATGCTAGCCACAGACTCGTACACGCCCCAGCCGATCCACCAGCTGCGACAATCCGATTGGGATCAAGATGCCAACGTGATGCTTTACTACGGACAAACTGGAGTGCCCGTGCAGCATCCGTCAGAGGTGCTTTGACAGGAGGCTCAATCCCTTCGGCTTCATCAACAAAACGGTATTCTATCGAGGCAACTGATATCCCAGATTCAAGTGCTGGCTTGAGGTTTTGTGACAGACCACTTAAGCGGTTCCCACCAGACCATCCTCCACCATGAATGAAAAAAAGGAGCGGTGCAGGATTATCAGCCGTCGCTGAGGGTGCTTTCCAAAAATGAAGCTTTTGTTTTGGGTGCTTACCATAGCTTACGTCTTCATGTGTTGGCCGTGGCCCAAACTGCTTCCAATAAGCTATTTTAAATGGGTTCTCTGGGGGCCCGTCAACATCTTCATTGACAAGGTCTGGCTGAACGCTTTCCCACCATTTCTCATAGGTGGCAGCTAGGCGTCGAACAACATCGTGATGCTCTGAAGCAATATTGTGTTCTTCACTTGGGTCAGAATCGATGTCATAGAGTTCCCACGCATCTGGTTTGTTTTTTGAATTAACCAGACTCCATCTGCCTTCTCGGATACGGCAGTTTTTATAGGCATTCTCAGCAGCCTCACCACGTTTCCACCGCCCCTGATGAGTAACCAACGGGCGGTCTGGCCACTCAGCGTTTTTATTCAGAAGTAATGGAACAAGACTTCGGCCTTCAATCTTCTCATCGACGGCTTCTGGCACATTGACACCGGCAAGCTCGCAGAGTGTCGGCAGCACATCGATATGTGCTGTGACCTGCGGAACATCGACGCCTTCTGGCAGGACTCCCTTCCATTTCCAAAACGCTGGAACACGGGTTCCACCCCGATACGGAGAGCCTTTCGATCCATGCATTTCGGCATTGTAGAAACTACTACCCGCCGCTGATCCATTATCTGTCGAAAAAACAATGAGTGTGTTGTCTGCAAGCCCGAGTGAATCAATCCTGCGGAGCAATCGCCCCATATTGGTATCGATGTTTTCAACCATTGCATAAAACGGCGCAACACGATCGATCTGTTTGGGATTTTTCAATCCAGCTTCCTGTAGCGCTGTGCGATACTGATCGTCACCCGATGCAGGAGGAATAAGCGGTCCATGTGGGGCGTTCGTCGATAGATAGCAGAAGAAAGGCGCGTCTTTTTCCTTGCACTGTGTAATCCACGTTTCAGCTTCACGAAAAAAGATGTCGGTACAGTACCCACGGGTCGGGACGAATCTGTCGTCACTTCGAATCATTGGATTAAAATATTTGTTCCCAGGTGCATCGCCACAACTGCCGGGAAAACTCTGCCCGATACCTCCACCACCGTGAATGAACACTCGGTCAAAACCACGATTACCTGGCTGATATGGATTTTCATCACCAAGATGCCACTTGCCAAAAATCCCTGTCGTGTATCCAGCCGTTTTCAGGAGTTCTGGAAGTGTTGTTTGTGAAAGTGCCATCCGTTCTCGTTCATGAATCGTATGCGTAACGCCCGAACGAAATTCATGTTGACCAGTCATAAGTGATGCTCGAGTTGGAGCACACGTCGGACTGACATGATATTCCGTCAAACACACACTCTGTTTTCGCATCCTGTCAAGAAACGGTGTTTTCAATACCGGATTGCCATGACTGGCAATATCACCGTACCCTTGATCGTCTGTCATCACGTAGATGATATTTGGACGTCGTCCCAAGAGTGTTGGTGTGTGTGACACCAGTCGAGCTGGTATTGTCTTTTGTTTTCTTGCAGCTTTTGACGGGTTTGCCTTTGAATCATTTTCTTTCGATAGCTGTCCTGCTGGTCTCGCTCCTTTTCCCGTTCGCTTATTCAGGCTATCACCAAGCTCCTCTCTGACTTTTTCAGCAATGGCCTGCAGTTGTTTGACAACCTTGGGATACTGCTTGGCAACATCCGTTGTCTCATTTGGATCAATTGAAAGATCAAAGAGTTCCTCACCAATTTTATGCTGGGTGTATCTTCCAGGTTTTCCGTCCTGACCTGGTTCCTGCCCTTGCATTGTTCTGTAGCCATGCGGAAAAAAGAGTTTCCAGTCACCCTTTCGAACTGCTTGAAGCTCATTTTTTTTATAATAAAAATGATAGGTGTCAGGCGCATCAGCAGCTCGTGTTCCACCACAAAAAAGATCGAGATGATCATGCCCGTCAATCTTTTTCCCACGCAGGATGCAATGACCCTCAGCATCTGTTTTCAATGGTTGGCCGGTGAGATGGGCAATAGATGGCAACAGATCTATCGTCATCAGTGATTCATCACTGACTGTCCCTGCCGGGATAACACCAGGGAGCCGAGCAACGCACGGTACACGTACCCCACCTTCAAATGTTGTTCCCTTTCCTTCCCGGAAAGAACCAGCTGAGCCAGCATGGTTGCCATAAGAAAGCCACGGACCATTATCGCTTGTGAAAAGCACAAGGGTGTCATCAAGGTGTCCAGTCTCCTCAAGCGTAGTGAGCACTGATCCAACGGAAGCATCAATCTCTGCCACAACGTCACCATAGAGACCGCCAGCCGCTTTCCCTTGAAAACTCTTGCTTGCGAAAAGTGGTACGTGTGGCATTGAATGCGCCAGATAAAGAAAGAAGGGACGACCATCTTTGTCCGTGCCGGCACGTTTGAGAAAATCGACAGCGCGTTGAGCGTATCGCTTAGTCAGTGTTGTCTGATCATCAGGACTGACCTCCTTATCAATGACTTTTTCATTTTCAAATAGTGGGAGGGGTGGATATGTACCTGGCTTTGCACTTGGATGGTACGGCCACATATCATTGGAATATGGCAATCCAAAATATTCATCAAAGCCATGTCGGGTTGGAAGGAACTGACGATGATGGCCAAGGTGCCACTTGCCGACCATGCTTGTCCGATATCCCCGTGATCGCAACAACTCGGCCAGCGTCGTCTCCTCATTTGAAAGACCATGTGTCACTCTCGGACTTAATGCGCCATGGATCCCGATGCGATTGGGATAGCAACCGGTGAGAAGCGCTGCTCGGGATGCCGAGCAAACAGGTTGGGCAACATGAAAGTCAGTGAGTTTGATTCCTTCCCGAGCTAACCTGTCGATGTTTGGTGTTGGAGCATACGTTCCTCCATAACAGGCCGGGTCGGCATAGCCCATGTCATCGGTAAAGATGATCACAACATTAGGTGG
>DONH01000409.1 GCA_003509235.1 Planctomycetaceae bacterium | reverse complement strand
ACCGGATGATGATCTCAATACAGCCCTTGGCAAGTTTACGGCGACTAACGTCGATGAACTTCCTGTGGTTTCGGCTGAGGATCGGCAGCAGCTGATCGGTATCATCACCCGAAAAGATGTAATTACAGCCTATAACCTGAGGCGTCTTGAGCACGAAAAAATGCGGCGAGCGGCTGAGGTGTATCAGGAACCAACAGGCCAAGCGTAGCCCTGGCTTGTTCAAAGGACTGGAGGCACGTTAATGTGCCATATTTGCGTAGTGTTTTTACTTTCTTCTTGTATTTGAAAGACAAGGACGTTCCCGCTTATGCCGACCATTCAACTTGTTAATCCTAAGGATGCTTCTGCTTCGCCTGAATCACAGTCATTTCCAGCAGGTTCTCGTCTTGCGGATGTCGCCGCAACGTTTGTGACAGAAAAGACGAAGAAGAAAAAAAGACCAATTGCTGCAGTGCTTGATGGCAAAGTCGTTGGACTCGATACTCTTCTTTCCGAGGAAGAAGAGCCAACGATCGAATTCCTATTGCCAGGTGATCCTCGTGCCCTTCCAGTCATGCGACATTCGGCTGCCCATATTATGGCACGCGCTGTCATGCGACTCTTTAAAGGAGTTGAACTGGCCTTCGGTCCAACAGTCGGTGAGGGTTTCTACTACGACATGCGCGCCGAAGAGCCAATTACAGAAGAAGATCTTCCAAAGATTGAAAAAGAAATGCGGAAGATTATTGCAGAAGATGAAGTATTTGAACGAGTGGAAGTTAATCGTGAGAAAGCAATTGAAATTGTTCGTGGTCTCGATCAGCCCCTCAAGGCAGAGCATATTGAAACCGGATTAGCAGAACACCCCTCACTTTCTTTTTATCGGCAAGGTGAGTTTGTTGATCTTTGTCGCGGACCACATGTTCCAAGCCCAGGTTGTATAGGTGGCTTTAAATTGACGAGCCTTGCCGGTGCCTACTGGAAGGGCGATGCAAGCAATGCACAGCTTCAGCGACTCTATGGAACCGCCTGGTTCACGCAGCAAGACCTTGACCGCCACCTCGAAGCACTAGAGGAAGCACGCAAGCGAGATCACCGTGTGCTTGGAAAACAGTTGGACCTCTTCACGATTAACCCTCTGGTTGGTTCCGGGCTTGTCCTCTGGATGCCCAAAGGCGCGATGTTGCGAACTGTGCTTGAGGGATTCGTTCGTGAGGAACTAACCGCTCGTGGGTATGAGCCGGTATACACGCCACATATCGGGAAAGTGGATCTGTATAAGATTTCAGGCCACTATCCTTACTACGCTGATAGCCAGTTCAAGCCAATCGAGATGCATGAAGATGAGAAGTATCTGCTCAAGCCAATGAACTGTCCGCATCATACGATGATTTATAAAGCTCGCCCGCGGAGCTATCGTGAGTTGCCATTACGACTTGCTGAGTTTGGCACGGTCTATCGATATGAGCAGTCCGGTGAACTCGGTGGATTGACACGGGTCCGTGGCTTTACCCAAGACGATGCCCATATTTTCTGTACACCAGATCAAGTCGAAAAAGAGGTAGCAGGTTGTATCGACTTCACGCTGAAAGTGCTTGAAAGCCTTGCCTTTGATTCGTATCGTGTTCGTCTTGGATTTCGAGATAAATCAAGTGACAAGTATGTTGGTGACCCCAAGCGGTGGGATGAAGCAGAGGCAGCAATCGAAAAAGTTGCTCGCGAAATGAATCTTCCGGGCTGTGAGCCAGAGCCCGGGGAGGCAGCGTTTTATGGCCCCAAGATCGACTTTGTGATCAATGATTCACTTGGTCGTGATTGGCAACTTGGCACGGTACAGTTGGACTACAACCTTCCAAGTGCCGAACGTTTTGATCTTGAGTACATTGGCTCAGATAGTGGTCGACATAAACCAGTCATGATCCATCGTGCACCTCTAGGTAGCATGGAGCGATTCATTGGCGTGCTGATCGAACACTTTGCCGGTGCGTTTCCGCTGTGGCTTGCGCCTGAGCAGGTTCGGGTTCTGCCCGTCAGCGAAAAGAGTGAGGCATACGCCAAAAAAGTTGAAGCGGCTTTTCGCGCAGCTGGCTTGCGTGTAGGTGTTGATTTTGATGCTGAAAAACTTGGTGCCAAAATCCGAAAGGCACAGCTTGAACTGATTCCTGCGATGGTGGTGTGCGGCCCTCGAGATGAGGCCGCTGGCACAGTGAGCTTGCGAGACCGGCTCGATGGTGACCTGGGGGCCATGAGTCTTGAGGAAGCTGTCCAGCGACTGAGTGACGAAAATGAACAACGTACTGTTCGGCATAAACCAAAACCACTGGGCATTGGCGGGACAAAACCTTCAGTGGCTGCAAACGACTATTGATACCGAACATGAAGAAAACACTGTCACGGTTTGTTCTTCTCGAGCACACGGGTCATCCTGATGATCCAGAAGGAAGACATTTTGATCTTCTGTTGGAGCAGGCAGATGCCTGCAAGACATGGCGGCTCGCGGACATTCCTCGAGTCGAGGGGCCGGCGGTAGTTTCTACACAACTGCGTGACCATCGGCTCTTCTGGCTTGATCGATTGGAAGGAGAGGTCTCTGGTGGCCGAGGGTTTGCGCGCCGAGTGGATAGTGGTTCGTATGTCTATCTGAATACGACGTCTGCGAATGAGGAACGAGTTGTCGAACTAACGGGAGAAACGATTTCCGGAGTTTTGACAATAACCAAGACAGAGGCATGTCTTTCTCAGTGAATTGCAAAATGTTTTGCTGACGAAGCCAAGACATAATTCACTGTGAAGCGTTTCTGACAATCACACGGCTGTGTTTTGGTATCTACCAAGTGTCTGTCAGAAATTTTAAAGTGCTGTTTATCAAGCTTGTCGTTCGGAATTCAGTTCCTTTCATTTTTAGTTTGTAAAAACACAGTTGATCTGCTCTCTACTCAGACCCATATCAATTAAATTGAAGGGCAAGGCAGGTATGGCGACGCATGTCGCAGGTGAATCTGCCATGAATAATAGGATACTGCTTCGTCTCCTATTGGGGTTTCCGAAGCGTCGTGAAAGGCATTGTGGAACCAGTGCGCGTGCTCATCTTGGAACTGAGCAATTGGAGGCGCGTGCTTTGCTTTCAGCAACTCCAATCGCTGATCTGCCTGCAACTGAGTCCAACTCCAGTTCCATGATTTTTGGACCTATGTCAATGCAGGAGGGCGGTCACAGTGAGCCGACTCTCTCGCAGGCAAGTGTGGCACCCATTCTCTGGGGTGAAGGATTGTCTGATCCCGGACAGCCCTCTGCCTGGGACCAGACAGGTATGCCACTGGGTGAATTTCATTCATTGCTAAATTTTTCCAAACGGGACACCATCGACCCACTGCTCGCGCCAAGTAATCCAAACTTTTGGCATGCCCATGATTTTTTTGTGAATCCATCCGTGAGTGAAAATTCAACACTTGCAAGTCTGATGCAAGCAGGTGAGTCTGCTGCTGCGCCAACAAATAACCTTTCGGTTTATTGGGTGCCGAGTCTGCTAAACACAACGACTGGTGATTTTGTGACACCACTCGATAGTTCAATTGCTTACTACGCAGTCCAAAAGCCTCTGGAACCAAGTAAGATCGTTGACATGCCTGCAGGGCTTTCGATCATCGCGGGATCAGCCATGCCCAGTGAACGCCAGTCTACGGCGGTCATGTTCTGGAACTACATTGGTACATCAACGCAGTACGACCATATACCGCAAGGCGACGAGTGGCAGGATTTACCACTACAGGCTGTCATCATGTTTCCTCAGTTCTGGGATGGAAAAAGTCTTGAGGGAACGAATTTCAAAGATCATATGGCTTATGACCGAGGCGGTGACGGTGGTCCAAGTAGTCACCCATACCTTCTGCCAGAACTGCAACTCCAGATTCATTACGGCCATGTGCCAGAGGATGCTTCATTAGTCCTTACGTCGGACTCCATGACAGCAGATCGACCCGACTATGCACCAGGGTGGAGTATGCATGCCGATTTTATTCATACACCTTGGCCAGAACGAGATGTTGAAGGAAATCTGTACGATGGATTTGCCCGCCGAGTCAACGACAATCTCCGTTGGCCGACAGTAGCTGGAACTGATGGGAATGCAGCCAGACCAAACCCGATGGGCTTACAGCAACCGTTTACGCCGGCGCCACTTGTTCTCAACCCAACGCTTCCTGGTATCGATTCGCACCCTGTGAGTGATCGGCCACCAGCAGATGTTCTGCGTGATGTGCCAGCCATGGGGCCACATTTTCCAGGCACCAGACCTTCTCGACCGCTTCTTCATTCTCGCCCGTTACCGGTAGTTCAACCACGTGATCCATCTCTTGAAAATCTGGATGATGGTCAAACCGTGATGATTGTTGGTCAAACTTTTCAAGATGAATATATCGACTTCATTGATGGGACTGGTTTGGTTCCAAGTGGATCATCTCATTATTCCACTTTTTATCTCGGTCAAATTGAGCAAGGAGACGATAGCCCAAATGCTGAATTTCTCGACTATGTTAGAGAGAATGACCTCGGTGACTATGCCATGGTTGCCCTGAGTTTTAAAGATAATACACCGGCAGGTGGCTACGGTCAGATGATCAACCAGAATGCAAGCGACTTTAATTCAAATGCGATTTGGGAGGCTCTGAATGATATACGTAATGGTGCCTGGGATGCTCAAATCGATAGCTTTTCTGAGATTATGGCTGATCGCCCCCAGACACAGTTTCTTCTTCGTGTTGGCTACGAAGTAAGCCTCTTATTATTTGCCTACAACGGGGATCAATATGTGGTTGACTGGCTCGATGAGCAAGCCAGTGCAGGAGTCAATGTGTTTGAAAACCCTGACGCATTTCCTGAGCTCGATAGGTCTGCTTTTGTTGATGCATACAACCACATCGTCGATCGCATTGAATCACGAGTCAGCAATGTTGAATTCGGATTTCATCCGGTTCGGGGCTACAACGATACTCGTTGGTTGTATCCAGGGGAAGAAAATGTTGATTGGGTTGGGTTCTCTGTCTTCAACAATGATGTAGGCATGGAAGTCAATGGAACGTTCAATGCCGAGGGGCTCAGGCTTGATCCAAACCTGGAGCAGAGCATGGACTTTGCACAGTTGCAGGGCCATGAAATTGTGATTGCTGAAGCAACGGCACAGAATCCTGCAGCGAGCGATCCAGGACTCTTTATTGATTATCTCGATCGTCTGGATGACGTTGTTCAACACTA
>DONH01000327.1 GCA_003509235.1 Planctomycetaceae bacterium | reverse complement strand
CACCCATGTATGACCAACACGAGCTGGTACAGGTTGTGGTGAAACGTAGAGTTGTGCTCCCACACCAGGGTATGGACCTGGAGGAATCGGGGGATAGTAATAGTTCGAAAAAACATCTGGTACTGGAGCCTCGACACCCCCATTTATTGGGTTGGCATGAACAGCCTGTGAAAACAATCCCGCAGTGATGACAGCGCACAGCATCATGGCGAGTCGGATTCGTCGAGCACTCATTGTTTTTTCTCCATAAAAGCTGTCATTTCGTCACTTTGAATAACTGCAAAGCCCTCTCACGCACCAGAGACCGGCGATCAGAAATCACAGGACGGCCCTCCGTGGCCCTTACCCGTAATCCATCACGATCCCTCTAAGGAAGAGATTTCCCCTAAAATCGCTTCGGCATACCCGCCCCAGTAGCATCATGGGGACACCTGCGAAGCCGTTCCAATAACCCCACGGATAAAGTCTGCCCCGGCAGACCTATCGGTACGGTTGGATTTTGAACAGGAAATATCACTACACTTTGCCTCACTTACCCGGACCACCGAATTCGGGGCTTCATTCCAGTCGAATCTCAAAATTTGTAGAACTATGGCCGCTTCTTCAACAAGAACCAAGAAAAAGAAAAGAACAAAAGCCCGTTCCTCTCGTGATACTGCGACCCAAAAGAGTTCGGCCTCGGTAGCAGAAGTAAAAAGACCACGAACAAAACGGCGAGCCACTGCTCAGAAACTCGCAACCGGACAGCGAGATATTTCAGTCAGTGAGTTCTTTGCAAAGAACCGTCACTTACTCGGCTTTGACTCTCCAAGAAAAGCACTGCTGACGAGTGTCAAAGAGGCTGTCGACAACTCACTCGATGCATGTGAAGAAGCAGGCATCCTTCCAGAAATATGGGTCCGTATTGATCAGGCCGGTGAAACTGGGAATCGGTTTGCTGTAAGCGTCCAAGACAACGGGCCCGGTATCGTTCGAAAACAGATACCTCTAATCTTTGGAAAGCTTTTGTATGGTTCCAAGTTCCATCGTTTAAGAATGAGTAGAGGACAACAAGGAATTGGAATTTCCGCTGCTGGAATGTATGGGGTACTTACAACAGGCAAACCTGTAAAGATTATTTCAAAGACCTCTCGTAAAGATCCTGCTCACTATTACGAACTACGCATCGACACAAAAACAAACCAACCTGAAATCCTTAATGGTCGAGGTGCTGGTGTTGATATTCCACCCGGCAAGGCTGGTGACACCATGATGCACAAGCGTGGAATTGAATGGGTCGCAAAAAATGACCTTGACGAAGACACCGAACATGGCACCCGTGTCACCATCGAGATGGAGGCAAAATTCCAACGCGGTCGTGGCAGTGTTGAGGAATACTTAGAGCAAACGGCAATTGCCAACCCTCATACACGTATTCATTTCCAAGGGCCAGATGGGAATGAGCGTTTGCTTGAACGAGCAAACCACGAACTTCCCCCGGAGCCAAAAGAAATTAAACCTCATCCATATGGGGTAGAACTGGGCCGCCTTGTCACGCTGCTTCAAGAGCAGCCAAAAATGACATTATCTCAATTTCTCAACCAAAGTTTTTCTCGTGTATCACCCACCACGGCCCGAAAACTTTGTAACGCGGCGGATCTCTCAACCCGAGTCAACACGGGAAAATTGGGGCGAGGTGAAGCCGATGCTCTCTACGCGGCAATTCAGTCAACTCGAATCCCTCCACCCTCTACAGATTGCGTTGTCCCTATTGGTGAGCAGAGGCTTTTGGCTGGGCTTCATCAGGTTGTGCCTGGAGAATTCTTTACTGCTGCAACACGACCACCCGGAGTCTATCGAGGAAATCCTTTTGTCATCGAAGCAGCTCTAGCGTACGGAGGTGCAGCCGCTGCAAGAAAAGTCTCGCTTGAGGCACTTACCGAACTTGCAGCGGAAAGTGACGCGAGAAGCCTTCGTCAATTCCTGGCAACTACATTTGGTGGCGTAGGAACAGAGGCGGCTGACAAAATTTTGACTGAGGCAAAGCTGACACCTCGACAATCGCCATCAAAAATGAAAAAAGCTGCCTTGCGAGATCTTCATGAAGCGATGAAGCACGTCAATCTTGATGAGGGTCAGAGCATGAATGTGCTTCGCTTTGCCAATCGTGTCCCACTTCAATTTCAACACGCAGCCTGTGCAATTACGCAAACTATTCTTTCAACAAACTGGAGGTCGTACGGGCTCTCACAGTCTCGTGGAAGTCTTCCGAGTGCTCCAATTACTGTCATGGTCCACATGGCAAGTGTGTGGGTGCCATTTACCAGTGAATCAAAGGAGGCCGTTGCTTCTTACCCTGAGATACAGAAAGAAGTGCGGCTGGCCCTCCAAGCAGTCGGACGAAAGCTCGGCATGTATCTCAGGCGACGCCTTAAAGTTGCACAGGAAGGCCAGCGACGAACGATTTTCCTTCGCTACTTGGGCGAGGTTGCCACAGCAGTTGCAACGATAAATGGTGGGAATCGAGATAAAATCTACGAAGAACTTCTACGAGTTGCCAAAAAGAAAACTGCTGAAGCAGATATAAAACTAGACGAGTCCGGCCAACCTATTGATGAGCCTGAAGAACTGAATCTCGGTGAAAACGTAATCATTGTGTCGCAGCGAGGGCACCAAGAAAGTGATGAAGAACCCACGGCCACTAAGTCAGAAGGAAAACAAAAGAAAACAAAAAAGAAGGTAAGAAAGAAAACAAAAAAGAAACTTATAAAAAAACGACGAGTGAAAAAAAAATAGCTTACACGAAAAAACATCGGTATTACTTATTTTGATTTTTACCAAAATTTTTATTCAGCAACGAAGCTCTTCTATTGAAATCCAGTGGTTCTTTTCTGGATTTGTCCAAACAAATTCTGCCTCTGTCAATTAGATCGTGCGTAAATGTCAGCTGAGTACACCGTGGGCGACTTCTCCATGAACATCAGTCAGCCGAAAATCGCACCCCTGATAGGAACAAATGAGTCGCAGATGATCAATAACCATCAGGTGGAGAATCGTGGCGTTGAGATCATGCACATGCACCTTTTGCATAGGTGTCACAATATTGCAAGAGTAGTCATCCGTTGCCGCCATGACACTTAAAGCACCGATCAGAAAGGATCGGGCGTATGTCTTTATTGAATGATATCTTTTTTGTATCAGCGACACCTTGTCGAGCAATTGCAGCAAGACAGAGAAATGCAAAACAAAAATGGTTCGCAACATCAAAGGGTGCTCCAATCGCAGAAAAAGGAAACACCCGCGTCGCAATTCATCTTATACCATGGCGATGGATGAACGCCGACCGTTCTGGTCGATCAGCGGGAGGACTCTATGCGATGTAGTTTATCCCGTCATATTACAAAACAAATTATTTAAAGGATGCCCTGAGGAACTTGCCCTCAAATTCAGCACCATGCTTTTAAAAATCCTGTGACAAGAATTACTTCTTTCCTAATTCTACAGCTTCTGCTTTTAGTTCTTCTTACACGTCTCATTGGGTTGCCTTTTCAGCTACCGGTGGGTGAAGTGCTTCGATCCGTTCTTGCAGCTCCTTCATCTCTTCCTCAAGTTCTTCGACCCGCTCGTTGAGTTCCATAAACCGCTCTCGAGCCTGCCCCATCATTCCTCGTGCTTGATGCATACGCTGTTCAAGTTGCTCTCGCATTTCTTCATGCGTTCGATGAACGTGCTCTGCCATTTCTTCAGACTGTCGTATTCGTTCATGTATCTCATCTCGCATGTGACGATCAAAATCGTGTCGTCGATCTTCTTCTTTCATCCTCTCTTCATTTCCAAAGTGCTCTGGCCCATGTAGTGGACGGTAGCCGTTTGGATTGTGTCCAGCACCAACACGATGCTCAATACGATCAAGCCGTGCAATCACCTCATCAAACTGCCTCATCAAACGATCCATTACCGGACCACCTTCTACTGGACCTCGACCACCTTCATGACTGGGTGGTTTATGATTGTGCATTGGCTCTCGTTCTCGACCAGTGCGTTCTGGCCCACGACCTTCCGGTGGCCTATTCCCTTCTCGCTGTAGCCGAGGTGGCTCTTCAGCAATCAGCCTCCACTGCGGAGCAAGGAAGACAATAACGAGACCAGCCAGTATGGTGACTGTAACGAATGCCGTTTGTTTCATTGGAAATTCCTTTATGCAAGAATGGAGAAGAATCTTTTGTTTAATAAACAGGGTGCTGGTGTGGTTGAGTAACGGAACAAAAGCAGTCAGCGAAAACTCATTGAGTTACCGCCCCATCTTATGAACGAATCTACCTTGAAAAAGTTGCCCGATCCAGCACTTCTTGATTTTGGAGTTGATCACTCGGGAACTGGCTATCGTCTTGAAAAAATGGGGGATGTCGTTCTGATTCGGCCACTGCCATCGACAACGGCCAGACAGCAGAACCCAGAACTCTGGAAAGAGGCTCATGCCATTTTTCGAGAATCGCGACGAGGCACTGGTGATTGGAAGTTCACAGCTCCCCTGCCTGATCCATGGCACATTGAGTTTCCTCTTCACGGCGGTCCGCTTCATCTTCATGTGCGACCATCACCGTCAGGACAGGTTGGGGTTTTTCTGGAGCAGGTACCTCAATGGCAATGGCTTTCTCAGATAACGCAAAAAGGGAGTCGAGTGCTCTCGCTGTTTGCACACTCAGGTGCAGCTACACTCGCCTTAGCCCAGGCTGGCGCCGAGGTTGTGCACGTGGACAGCTCGCGTCAATCGCTCCAACTAGCTCGAAGGAACGCAACGGCCTCTCATCTTGACGCCGCATCTATTCGATGGATCTGCGAAGATGCGCAGAGATTTATCGTACGAGAAAGAACTCGTGGCAACGTATACGATGGATTTGTTCTTGATCCACCCTCATGGGGTCATGGTCCCAAGGGAGAAGCCTTTTCTATCGACAGGCATCTTGTATCACTCCTGACAGGCTGCGCACAGTTGCTTTCTCCAATGGCACAGGGGCCAATTCTCCTCACTGCACACTCCCCTGGATGGCACCATCAGCGACTGGCAACAGCACTCACATCTACACTTCAAGCAGCATCATCGAGAATGCTACCAATCTCCAGTGGCCCACTTTCATGCATGGATCTTCACAGACGACAGCTCCCTCTCGGCGGGTTTGCTCGCTCGAGTGGCATTGGAGACACATCGCAATAAGATGAGTTCACAAAGGAGATCACAGAATTGTCGGTGCTTCAATCAATAACAACGACTGAAATGATCATGAGCCCATCAAATGCTCGTGTTCGATCCACCATGAAGCTGCGGGATGCATCCGTTCGACGGGAGAGAGGCCTCACCCTCATTGATGGACAACGAGAAATAAAGCGGTGCCTGACTGCTAAAAAACAGATTGTTGAGTTATTCTTCGATGCTGACTTATTCCTAACGCTGTCGGATACTGATCAGAAGAATTTCGAATTGCTACTCAGTGAGGCTTCTTCCCAGACAGCCTCGCTGACACCATTGAGCACTCGAGCGTTTTCAAAAATTGCTTTCGGAAACCGCAACGAAGGGCTCGTTGCTGTTGCGCGTTTTCAAACTGATTCGATAGCACACTTTGAGCCTCATTCAGATGCACCGATTTTTATTCTCGAGGGAATTGAAAAGCCGGGTAACCTTGGTGCAATTTTTCGCACAGCCGATGCCGCTGGCTTTGGTGGCATTATTATTTGCGGAAAAGGAACTGATGCTTCGAATCCAGCCGTGATTCGAGCAAGCTTAGGCACTGTGTTTAGCATGCCGATTGCATGCGACACAACGGCCATAGTCATGCAATGGTGCATTTCTCGCAAGCAAAATATTGTTGCCGCCACGCCCGATGGTACCACTTGCTGGCACGCAGTTGAATTTGCAAACCAACCGGCCATCCTGCTTGGCAGTGAAGCACATGGGCTGTCTTCTCTCTGGCTGGAAGCTGCTACTAAGAAAAACATAGCTTTAGAGACTGTTGCTCTGCCAATGCTTGGCCTTGCGGATAGCCTCAATGTTTCGGCAACAGCTGCCGTCTTGGCATATGAATCATTACGGCAGCGAGAAGCGTCACTAGAGAACCCCCAACCTAAAAGCACGTAAAAACATGCCTGACGACAACTCAATAGACACAGCCTCGCTTGCTACAGAGCTGACCGCAACTCTGGAGGCAAATGGTATCGATGCAATGTTTCAAAAACTTGAGAATTCACTTCGCCATTCTTGTCGTTGGCATAGCCTGTTTGATGCTCATTTGCTACGAGCCCGTGCAGCTCTTGGACTCCCTCTTGTTGGACCTATTGCAGATACTGATAAGGTGACCAAGAAAACACTTGATGAGGAAACAATTGCCGCGTGTCGAGAAGTGGGCTGGAAGCTCTTTGATGAAGGGCAGATTGCTTCTGGGTGGATGTATCTGCGAGCAGCTGTTGAACCACATGAGGTCGCAAACAAACTCAGGCAAATCGCGTCTCAGATTCTTGAACAAGAAGACGCTGTGGCTGATGAAGAAGAGTATCAACCGCTTCAGGAAATCATTCAATTATCGCTTTGGGAAAACCTCGACCCTGCCCTTGGCATCCGTGTGATGCTGGCTGCTCAGGGAACATGCAATGCAGTCACAGCATACGAACAGTCAGTTGCTGGACTTCCACCAACGCAACAGGAACCTGTTGCAAAAATCATGATCCACCATCTCCATGAAGAGGTGTTTGAAAATTTGGCTAGAGACCTCATTGAGCGAAAGCTTGTTGATACGAACCAAGTAAATAAAATAAAGAGTCGTAAAGGTACTCTCGTCGATCTTCTAGCAACCGTAGGTGGCCTTCTGAACGAAGAGAGCATTCATGTAGACGCCTCACACCTCCAAGCAGTGCTTCGTTTTGCAAGAATCTGTACCGACTCTGATGATATTCAACATGCCCATGCCCTGGCATGCTATGCATGTCGACTTCCGAAGGAGTTCCAGTATCCGGGTGACACGCCATTTTCTGACTTCGGAGCATCGTCTCGCCTCTTTTACTCAGCACAACTTGGTAAAGAAGCTGATCA
>DONH01000105.1 GCA_003509235.1 Planctomycetaceae bacterium | reverse complement strand
CTGACATTCGAGGTACTGCTGAATGGATCTGCAATGTTTAACCATGCAAATGTATTCATTCCCATAAGAACTGATGCAACCTTGAGACAGTTCCTGGTTACTCCCGACATGCACCGTGTTCACCACTCAACGCACAGACGGGAGTACAACACCAATTACGGTTTCTGCTTTCCATGGTGGGACAGGATGTTCAAAACCTACACAGCCCAGCCCGCAGAAGGTCATACGGGTATGAAGATTGGATTGAATATTTTCAGGGACTCTCGATACCACGGTCTCTTCTCAATGCTACGCATCCCCTTCCTCTAGTTTTCGTCTGTACTTTGGTTAAGTAATGGTTATACTTTTATCATTACTAACTCACCAGCGAATCGGAGGATTACATGTTCCAACCTGATCCATATGACGTCATAATTCTTGGAGCCGGCCCCGGCGGATTACAGGCGGCCATTCATGCAGCCAGGAAGAAAGCCAAAACGCTCATGCTTGGACGCATGGACAACAGCAGCCTCTATTGGGCTCATGTTGAAAACTACTGCTGCCAGTTCAAGATCTCAGGAGAAGAGATTCTCAATACAGGACGAGAGCAGGCTATTAGCTTTGGAGCAGAGTTTCGGGATGAAGACGTTCTGTCCATTAACCCCGATGGAAAGCTCTTCAAGCTCGACCTGGAATCCGGCGAATCAGTCCTTGCCAAGACGGTCATTCTTGCTACAGGCTCCAGCCGAAACAAGCTGAAAGTGCCTGGTGAAAAGGAGTTGCTGGGTAAAGGCGTCAGCTACTGCGTCGATTGTGACGCAGGATTCTACCGAGATGAAGTGGTAGCTGTTGCCGGATGCCGTAGCGCGGCCGCAGGAGGAGCAGTCTCGCTCACCAACTTCGCCAGTGAGGTTCACCTCTACTGCGAAGAGCTGGACATTGCCGATGGCCTGTCGGAACAGCTCAAAACCTCGGGAGTCAACGTCCATGAAGGTGTTACGATAGAATCCATTGAAGGAACCGACGCTGTTGAAGCGGTCAAACTCAGCGACGGAACGACACAAAGTGTCTCCGGTGTCTTCATTGAACTGGGAGCCAAGGGCGTTCTCGAATTAACCGCAAGCCTCGGTGTTCAACTGGATGAATCGATGAAGTATATTGAAACCGACAAAAAGCAACGAACAAACGTCGAAGGCATATACGCTGCGGGCGACATCTGCGGCCCTCCCCTGCAGATGGCCAAAGCGGTGGGAGAAGGTTGTGTGGCAGGCATCGAAGCTGCCGGATTCGCAAAAAAGCTTGAACTGTAAATAGATGCTAAATACGGGGGATGCCACAGCAGACTTGGGCTTCAACAAATTCCATAATGCTTCTGTGTGCGTCCCCCTCTTCATTTTTGAATTCCAGTACCGCATATTCAAATCCAAGCTTCATAAAGGTCTGAACCACGCGGCAACGAATTTCATACCCCTTTGAGCCAAAAGGGAAAAATCGGAGCAAGACTTCGTTTTCAGCTCCTGGAACAAATGGAATCCCGCCACCTGTCATCAAACGAATCTTAGTGCAGCTCGCCGACACATCTTCCATGACTCCATCAAGTTGTTTGTCACCATCAATCACTATGGCCGGAAAAGAACACTTGCACCGAGGTTCTCGACGCTCTTCGGCATCAAATGTTTTTCGGGGCTTCTGCAACTCCATAAGCATTGTAGCGGAAGACACTTTGTTGAGCACACGAGTCTTGAACCCGCGCAACCGCCCTTCGAATGCATACCTGACGAGAACATTCGGATCGGTTTTCAAACGCTCTAAAACCACCTCGGGAACCGGCGAGTACACCATATAGTTTTCATCCTTCGTAATATCGGCCACAACACTCACGAACCGATCCCCGAAGGTCGAAAACTCCATCAACACCTTGTCCCCAACACTGATGGTTTCCAAAGCAGTTTCTCCTTTTTTTCGTAAAATATCCCATGGTCATGGTACCAGCAATTATATATGGTCCTTCGCGAGACACATGGAGTAAACATGCTTGCAACATTGAGAACACTCGGCATCGGGGCTTGGCTCGCCTGCATTTTGACACTGGTCTACCAGGGGCTCTCGTGGGCCTTGAATGCCTCCTGGCCATCGCTGACACTTATGTCAGTATCCAATAATCTTCTGGGATTCGACCTACTGTCCATTCTTCAAAATCTCCCAGTCGATCTGGCCGTCAAAACCATCTACATACTTTCCACGACAGAACTTTCAATTGCCCTATGGTGGCTTGGTGTTTTCTTCTTTGGAACGGCACTCGGCTGGAAAGTTGTCTTCGGAAAATAATCCCGGCACCGGGATATTATTTCGTTTTCAAAGCAAGCAATAAACCAAGGCTTCTTGTAAGAACCTCCCTTGATAGCAGCAATCGAGAAGCCTCAACCGACTCGCCAGCATCCTACCTAGCCGTCACTCACCTCTCTCATTTCGACTATCTATCATAGCATAATCTCTACCAACAAAAAGGTGAGGGGCGCAGCCTCGACATACCTATCCAACATTAACGGTTCAACCTCTCTCAGACGTTGTTCACGTGAAGAAGCAGGCAATTGTACTTTGATATGGACGAAACCCTGTTTTTTCAGCTACAAGACAACAATACCAAAAAAATATGAGGTTTGATAATTGCACAGACGTTACTTTCCCATTGCCATACTGACTGGAATATTGCTGATCACTGCGATTGCCGGATACCTGATTCCTCTGGAGAGTTCTGCGCAACCCGTGCGTATCCTCCTTCCCAATAAAGGAGGAAATGTAATATTCACCCACGAACCCCATATTTCCATTCAAGATGACCAATGTGTCACATGTCATCATACGACCTTAAAAGATGACGATCCGATTGCTTGTAAAAGCTGCCACGTAAAAACGTTTGACGAGACTTTCATCATCGAACACCCCACGCAGTTCGATGACAAACAGTGTGCAAGTTGCCACCATGCAGATTCCAACATCGACAGATTTACTCATGACGACCACGCCCTCGATTATGCAGACAGTGACTGTCAATCATGCCATCACGATGAATCCATTGAGCCAGAGCCACAGGCATGCTCAAACTGCCACCAGAAAGAAGGGAAAGACGACATCCCCAGCCTGAAGGTTGCAAACCACACACGTTGCGCAAGTTGTCACGATGACATGTTCGATCAGGGCGTCGAAGGATGTGGCTACTGCCATGTCCGTAACGAGCAAAAAGAACAGAAAACTGCAGATCAGGAAGCGTGCTCAAGCTGTCATGAGGAAAGCATCGACCAGCTTATCCCCACCACGACAGTTGCTTTCCACGGTCAGTGCAGAGGATGTCACGAAACCATGGATGCTGGCCCCTACGGTGACGAAAACTGCGACAAATGCCACATGAACTAGGGATTGATAACCCATGACAACATTTAGCTTCAGCCTGCTTACCGGAGAAAACGGTC
>DONH01000172.1:3043-3591 GCA_003509235.1 Planctomycetaceae bacterium | reverse complement strand
TTTGTAGGATTCGCTGCCGGTATCCGTACACCATTCCCAAAGGTAGCCGTGAATATCGTACAGGCCCCAGGCGTTTGGCTTCTTAACACCCACCGGAGGGTCATTGCCGGCTGCATTTCCTGTGAACCAACCGTAATCACCTAAGAGCTCTACATCATCGCCAAAACTATAAGCTGTGGAAGTTCCGGCTCGAGCAAAGTACTCCCATTCCGCTTCCGATGGCAAACGGACAATTTGATCTTTTTCAATGAGCTTTGCCACTCGCATCATTTCAGTGGCCTTCTTACAGAATGCCTGAGCATCGGCAAAATCCAGCTCCTCTACGGAGTTGCGTGGGCCTTTCCAACGAGAGGGATTGCTTCCCATAACGGCTTCCCAGAGATTCTGTGGGACTTCGTATTTAGCCACTAGAAAAGAGTAGTCGAATGAAACCTTGTGTCGAGGCGATTCGGTAGTTTCATCGCTTCCCATTTCAAAAGATTTGGGAAACTTGCCTTTGCCGGGAGTGATCAGAACAAATTCGCTATGAAATGTCTTCAGTAGTTTTT
>DONH01000172.1:2541-2713 GCA_003509235.1 Planctomycetaceae bacterium | reverse complement strand
CTGCGTCGCAGTTAAGTCATCAGCCTGAGTCATAGGGGCAGCGAATATGGTGAGACAAAGAGAAAGAAGAATCGTTTGCGTGGTGTCCATCCTGTTAACCTTTTGTATCAATATTACCTGTGCGGAATGCATTCGCCATGGCCTTGGGAACTTCAGCTTCAGCCTGAATCAG
>DONH01000172.1:0-2207 GCA_003509235.1 Planctomycetaceae bacterium | reverse complement strand
CCGACCACTTCCGCTTTTTGTTCCTGTTCAACGGCAATGGCTTCGGCTCGGCGCTGTTCAGCTTTAGCGCGGGCCACTCGAGTATCTGCTTCGGCCTGATCGACCTGCAGGCGAGAGTCGATGTTTTCACCCACGACCGCACCGGCGATGTCAATGGAGACAATTTCAAAGGCTGTCTGCGAGTCCAACCCTCGTTCCAAAACCGCTTTGGTAATCATCCCGGGATTCTGCAGCACATCAGAATGCAGCGCTGCTGAACCGATGGCTGAAATGATACTTTCTCCAACGCGGGCGATAATTGTTTCTTCGGTGGCCCCACCAATTAACTGTTCGAGGTTTGTACGGACAGTGACCTGAGCGTGCACTTTAAGTTCCACGCCATCCTTTGCAACGGCGCTCAAATATTCCTTACCACTGCGATGTGGGTCCGGGCAACTAATCACTTTCGGATCCACACTGGTGCGGACAGCTTCGACGACATCTCGTCCGGCGAGATCAATGGCGGCAGCCTGATCAAATTCTAACGCGATACCGGCATTCTTAGAGGCGACTAACGCTTCAATGATATTACCTACATTACCCCCGGCTAGATAATGAGCTTCGAGTCTTTGGGTTGTCACAAAAGTTCCGTCATAGGGAACATCGGGCTGGCGGTCGCGTTCTGTCTTGAGACTTGCCTGGACCGCTTTGATTTTAGCCTTCATGAACGCCTTTTGATTGACCTGACGCAGACCCATCATAACCAGTTCGAACAGGCCAATTTGTGCACCACAGTTATATCCTTCGAACCACAGAGAACCATACTTGAGGGCGATAATGACCAGCCCCAGCATGATGATGGCAAGGATGAAAATGGCCCCGATAGTTACGGAACCGGTTTGAGCTAGTAGTAGCAGCGAAGTGTTCATGGTTTTCGTCCAAAGAAGAATGAATTCACTATCATTGATAATACCCCATTACTGAAGGTGATACCAAATCTTTCATAATCGCTGTTAGCGGAAATGGTCGAACATATTATTTAAGGAAGGCAGCAGCCGGGTCTACCGAACTGTCGATTAACTCAATTTCAATCAATTGATCACGTAAGTCAGTCCAACGCTGGAGATTCATCGCTCCAAGATGTTCCTGGGAGGCGCTGTCTGGCAGACAGAGGTCCTGAAGCACTTTGGCACCATAGGCAAGAATATCCAAACCCATCTCTTCATTCAGAGAGTGAATATGTTGGTTGGTTTTTTCTGAATCCTTTAAGTATTGAATCCACCCTTTTTTGCTTGCTCGGATCATTTTTTGCACCAACTCGTTGTCAGTGTCAATTCGTTGTTGGGTGGTAATCAGTAAGCTTGTGTAAGGGTTGTACCCAATATCTGAGACCATTAAAGCTAGAGGTTTTGCACCTAGCTTGGTGGCAACAAATGGTTCACTGAACACATATGCCTGCTGTCCAAAAGTCTCATCATTGACGAATACCGCGGGGCTTCCCGGATACCCTACAAGCGTGACGTTTTCCATAGAAAGGTGTTTTTGCATGTACAGTGCGAAGGCTCGTCCGGCACTCATGCCCAACGTCATGTTTTTGAGATCGGCAAGGCTTTCGATGCCCGCAGCTTCGTGCACCATGATACAGCGAGGGCTGTTTTGCAGAGGAGCGAATAAGGCGACCGCTTCAGAGTCCTTCGCACGGCTTGTAAGTACCTGATCAGCGTTGCCAACGACAAATTCAGCTTGCGATGAGACGAGTTGTTGGATCACCGGGCTATTGGGGCCTCCCGGAAGAATTTCGACCTCGAGCCCTTCTTCTTCAAAAAACCCATGTAAGGCTGCTGCGTAATACCCGCCATGTTCCGCTTCGGGAAACCAGTTGAGCTGGAGAGTCACTTTGGTGAGTGTTTTTGTAGATGCCTGTTCCGATTCAGAATCGATGTTTGGATCAGGGGAATTACATCCGAGTAGTAATCCGACAAGCAGGCCGAGTAAGTAGTATGGTTGCTTATTCATGAGTGATTTCTGAAGTTGGAGAGAGCGCATTTTCAATCCGTGTTGCCATAATATCGACCATTGCGTCGTGGATTCCAAGTGGAGGTGTGACAACGCAGGCGGTTTGGGGGTGTTTCTGAGCCGCCATTCGAGCCAGCTCAGGAATATGCTCGTGCCAATGTCGTCCCGGTGCCAGAAAGTAAGGGTGAACGACGATGTATTTGGCACCTCGT
>DONH01000189.1 GCA_003509235.1 Planctomycetaceae bacterium | reverse complement strand
CTCTTCTCATTTGTAGGCGGTCTCGTACCGTGCCTCGGATTAATTCTCTTGAGTGACTGCATGCTTGGGTTGCCCTGGGGCACAGTCTGTGTTCACCTGACCTGCTGCCTTGCTCTCTGCGGTGGCCTCTCTGGTATCGCTGTTGGGATGGGGGCGAGCATGCCAAATTTCCATGAATCGTCCCCTGCCAAAATTGCTGCTGGATTTGGGGGAACTTTAAGCCTCGTTCTCAGTGCAATGTTCATTATCCTTATCGTGATTACCGTTGGTTTTACGAACCATTTCAATCTCTTACAGCAGACTGTAGGGCAACTCTCCGGAAACACAGCGATCTGGCTCCTTGGGACTTCGAGTGGGCACGTTGCCAGCATCCTCATCGTTGTTCCAGGTGGTCTGCTAGCCACTTTTTTACCGTTATTACTTGGAATCCGTGCATTCAGGCAACTGGAGCCCTAAGCCTTCCTGCTCGCGGTATTCGAGACATCCTAGTCGGTTCTCTTCCATGAGATCGTCTTTTCTAGGCTCATTCACCCTCGTTTCTGGCCTCACTCGCTGATTCGTCTATTGTTGAGTAGTTAGATATTGATCTAATCAGCGAAAAACCTGTATTTCATCGTCACTAAACATGATACGTCCACGAGAAACTCTGAGCATTCCTCGAAGTGGCCAAAAGCCAGTTGCTGAAGGCCGTGAACGCATTGGTGCGGTTCAATATCTGAATACACGACCATTGATACACGGTCTTGGTAACGCTTTAGACTTTGATCTTCCGAGTAGACTGGCAGATCGTCTGGCAGATAATGAACTGGATGTAGCGATCATTCCCTCAATTGAACTTTTTCAACGCCTCGATTCACCTCAATCTAAAGCGTCGAGAAATGAAGATTCCTGGCTATCTGATAGTGAGGGTCGATACCACGTAGTTTCAAACGCGTGCATAGCTTGCCTTGGACCAGTTATGAGCGTACGCCTGTTCTTTCGCACCCGTCCAGAGAAAACTTCTCGAATTGCTATCGACGAAGGCTCAAGAACAAGTGTGGCTCTCAGTCGAATTTTATTAGCAAAGCGGTTTGGTATCTTCCCAAAACTTGAGATGCTTCCAATCGGTGAGAGCATCGAGTCAACGAATGCTGACGCCGTACTTCTAATCGGTGACCGTGCGATAGGCCCGACGAGCGGTGGTTTTCAAACTGTTTGGGATCTTGGTGAAGAGTGGCATCAATGGACAGGGCTTCCTTTTGTTTTTGCAGTCTGGGCGGCACGTCCCTCGGTTGACTTTGAACGCCTCGGAAGAAGACTTGATGCTGCCCGCGACGCTGGCCTCGCTAATTTAGCGACCATAGCAGCCATCGAAGCTGCCCCTCACGGACTATCAGTGCCACAATGCCTGGACTACCTGAGCGATAATCTTCATTACAATCTGGGATATGATGAACAACAGGGTTTGCGACGTTTCCACGAATACGCCATGGAACTTGGTCTTGCTCCGTCTAGCGGTAATTTTGATGCGGCGTTCCAGTATTCAAAACACTTTCAAACTGGTGCTCAGTGATTGAAAAAGAAATTCAGAAAATCCTTGATTCGGTTATCGAAGGCCATCGTTTGAATAGTGCTGATGCGATCAAGTTACTTGAATCCAACAGCATTGCGTCAATCGGTAAAGCGGCGCATGCCGTAACGACAAAACTTCATCCAGAGTCCTTTCGAACATATAACATTGATCGAAATATTAATTATACAAATATTTGTTCTGCCGTATGCGATTTCTGTGCATTCTATAGAGGTCTCAGAAGCCCTGAAGGGTATGTACTCGACAGAGAACTTCTTTTAAAAAAGATCGAAGAGACTGTTGCTATAGGTGGGGATCAAATACTCCTCCAGGGAGGAATGCATCCAACTTTACCGCTGGAATGGTATGAAGAACTCTTGCGAGATATAAAGTCGCATTATCCTCAGGTAAATATCCATGGTTTTTCTCCTCCCGAGATTTTCCACCTTACAAAGGTGACAAAACTATCAGTTCTAGAAATTCTTGAACGACTATCGGCCGCAGGCCTCGGGTCACTTCCTGGTGGTGGAGCAGAAATACTAGTTGATCGTGTCCGGAAATCGATGACACGTGGCAAAGTCATGTCTGATGACTGGCTAGACGTAAATAGAAACTGGCATCATCTCGGTGGCCGAAGCACCGCAACAATGATGTTTGGTCACATAGAAACACTTGCCGAAAGAGTAGAGCATCTCGACCGTTTGCGAGAACTGCAAGATGAGACTGGTGGGTTTACCGCTTTTATTTGCTGGTCATTTCAACCAGATAATACCAAGATGGCCCACATCCCCCCTTCCGGCTCTTTCGAGTACTTAAAAACCCAAGCCGTTGCCAGACTCTATTTAGACAACATACCCAATATTCAATCGAGTTGGGTCACCCAAGGCAGGGACATTGGACAGCTTGCACTTCTGTTTGGTGCAAATGACATGGGAAGTCTGATGTTAGAAGAAAACGTAGTAAGCGCTGCAGGAACTGTGCACCACCTTACTCTCGAGCAGATGCGTTCTGCAATCTCAGAACTTGGCTGGGAGCCGAGACGCCGTAATGTGTTCTACGAACTTGTAGATGACAAATCAGACATTGTGTTGGAACCACGCCCTGAGTCACCTGTGAACATTGACCTGCCTCTCTTGACCTCGGTAACGTAACACAAGAGCAACTCGTATGCTGAATCCGGGCCAACAGCACCGGTCATTTATTGTTCGATCGAAATGGCTATTACCAGTTACGTGTCGCCCTCTCGAAAACGCATGGCTCCGTGTTGAAAGAGGTCTGGTAACAGGGGTCGGAGTGTGGCCACCGCGTTCTAAGAACAATATCGAAGTAATTGATCAGGGCAATACCATCATTACGCCTGGTTTTGTCAACGCTCATACGCATCTTGAGTTCTCCTCGTGCCAAAAGCCGTTTGATACCAAAGGCGGTCTTCACAAATGGATTCACGAAGTCGTTTCGTGGAAACGTGAGCAGAGCCGGCCCTCGACGGCTGCTCATGAAAAAATTGCAACTGCTATCGCGTCTGGTACTCATGAATCCGCTGCATGCGGAGTGGTTGCTCTTGGTGAGATTGCGACCAGCGACATTGCTTACAATGAAATTTCCGGCCGCCTTCGCCTTCGCATTTTTCATGAGGTCCTCGGCCTGGAAAGGTCTACCATCAAGTCACTCCCACCACGGGTTATTTCCAGCTTCCGTGACTCTCAAAAAATATCTCGTAGTGGTGTTGCTGTCGGGCTCTCTCCTCATGCTCCTTATTCTACACAGTGGCATATTGGTCAAGCAGCAGTTACCGCAGCACAAAACAATCAAGCCACCTGTCAAAGAAGCCGTAGCACCACCTGCGTAACCCCTTTGGCTATGCATTTAGCCGAGTCGAGGTTTGAGGAAGAGTTCCTCCACAATCAAACAGGTCCTTTCCGAACGCTTTTCAACGACCTCGGCATTTGGCCTAAACACGCCCCCAAGTTGGCCACAACCGCTGACTGGATTTCTTTATTGGCAAAGAGTGGTCGTGGCCTGATCATTCATGGAACGTATCTCGTTGACAACCAGCAGGCAATGGCGCGGCTCGGGTGCCATCGCCATACTCTTGCTCTGGTTGTTTGCCCCCGCACCACACAAGCCTTATCTGGCAAGCTCCCACCTCTAACAGAATTCAAAAAGACTGGAGTACGAGTTTGTCTTGGAACGGATGGGCGCGGCTCCAATCCTGATCTTTCAATTCGTGCAGAGGCTGCCTGCCTCATCGAGGCTGGTCTGATTACACCACAGGAAGCTCTGCCCATGATCACTTCCAACGGAGCATGGGCTCTTGGTTTCGAGCACAGAACAGGAAGCATTGCCACTGGACGCCCTGCTGACTTCGTGATTCTTAAACCATCCTCGCCACCCAAAACTTCGGACAGAGCATCCGCAGCTATATTCGACGCAACAACAGACGTGGTCTGTACGTTCCGGGGCGGTCGACCCTTAGCCGGAAACTTTTCCTGACTCACAGCTACAGCCTGCAATTTGAGATATCAGTTTCAATGATGGCAGAAGCACCGATTGATTCAAGACGCTCCATAATTTTATGGGTTTCATTTCGCCGCACCATCGCCCGAACGGAGCACCAGCTATTCTCTTCCAGCGCACTCACGGTCGGTGAATTAAACCCCGGAGTGATGTCTTCTGCCTCAGCCAGCCGATCACGTGGAACGTTATATTCGAGCAACGTCCATGTTCGGGCTATTACAACTCCCTGTAGACGTCGGACAATACGATCAGCCATATCGGCATCAACAATACTTTTATTTTGAACAAGTACAGTCTCGTAACAACCAATTTCTTCGAGTACTTG
>DONH01000003.1 GCA_003509235.1 Planctomycetaceae bacterium | reverse complement strand
GAATGAATTGTCGGAATACAGAAGGGGTGATACTCAGTACAGTCGCAGCATGTTCTTGCAGCAACTCAAAAAGTTCGTGGGGTGAACGTGTCGCCTGTTCGTTAACCATAATCAATTGACCGCCACTTCGCAGTGCTCCCCACATTTCCCAAACTGCGAAATCAAATGCAAATGAGTGAAACATCGTCCAGACATCTGATTTGTCGTACTGATGCAATTTATCTGTGGCATCAAATAACGCCCTGACGTTCCCATGGGTATGCTGACTGCCTTTTGGCCGACCAGACGAGCCAGAGGTATAAATGATGTACATAAGGTTGTCAGGCCCAGAGCGACTCGGAGGATTACTTTCACTAAACGCTTCGAAAGAGGTATGTTCTTTATCAATACAGATGACCCGAGCGTCTCGTAATTTCAATTTGTCATCGACCGTTTCATGGGTTAGCAGTACTGACGCTTGCGAATCTTGGAACATATGCAGCAGGCGCTGACGGGGATATTCAGGATCGAGGGGTAAGTAGGTGCCTCCGGCTTTTAAAACAGCAAGTATGGCGACAATCGTGTCAACTGATCTGGGGAGGCAAATTGCCACAACCTTTTCTGGCCCTACTCCTTGTTCCATTAAATAGTGGGCCAATTGATTTGCTCGAATATTAAGCTCTCGATAGGACAATCGTTGTTTCTGCACGACTAGCGCGATGCTGTCAGGCGACTTTTCAACCTGTTGCTCGAATAAGTGATGTACACAGGGAGACCGCTCCGCCAAAGAGGCCTGAATAGGCGACATTTGACCAAGCACTGAGTTGCGTTCAACTTGTGACATAATGGACAACGAAGAAAGTGTGCACTCGCAGTGTGTAGTAAGAGCAGTTAACAGCGTTTGTAAGTGTTCAAAAATTTGTTCTAGGGATGAATCTGTGAACCTACGGTTATCGTATATCATCACCAGTTTCAATTCGGTGTCAGGCTCAACCACCAGGGTCAAAGGATAAGTCGTTCTGGTATGATGGGCGACAAATGAATTAACTTCGGGTCCAAACTCAATCGTTCGCAACACTTCAGCAATGGGCTGATTCTGGAAAGATACGATACTGTCGAACAAAGGAACTCCACGAGGCACGTCACTCCATCCGTGCACCTGTACAAGTGAACTGTGCTCATATTGTCTTGCTTCAACAAGCTGTGCTTGCAACCTCCTCAGCCATCCTACAACATCGCTGTCATCTTCAATTTTAATTCTAACCGGTAGTGTATTGACAAACATGCCAACCATGTCGTTGGCATCGCTAAGGTCGGGAGATCTTCCTGACACTGTTGCGCCTATCACAATGTCTTTGTGGCCACAGTAGCGGCTGAGTAATAACGCCCAAGCTCCGAGCACAAGGGTGTTCATTGTGAGTTGCTGCTGTCTCGTAAACGCTTCAAGGCCCTCCGTTACAGATGTTGACATTTTGAAACTTGTTTCTTTATATACGGCACCATTTTTATCACCTAAGTCTCTAGGTGCCAGA
Organism: Planctomycetaceae bacterium; assembly: GCA_003509235.1. Classification (GTDB taxonomy): domain Bacteria; phylum Planctomycetota; class Planctomycetia; order Pirellulales; family UBA1268; genus UBA1268. Next base: position 4,709 of record DONH01000003.1, on the reverse strand, counting down.
TCCACACCCAAAGGTGTAGGATTAGAAAAACCACGTAAGGTATCTTGCCAATAGCCCTTTTCTTCCGGTTGCTGTTGCAACCACGCTATGTAGTCCCTATATGGCCTTGGATTTTTCAGTGTAGTGACGGGTTCTGAGCCGGTAGATAATTGGTTATAGGCGACAAAAAAGTCTCTTAAAACTAGCGGTATCGACCAGCCGTCAAGAATAAGGTGGTGAAAGGTCCATATGAACTCGTAATTATCAGGTGCTACTTTAGCCAGAAAGCATCGCGTCAATGGCGCGCTTGAAATATCGAAACCTTTACACCTGTCTGTTTCTAAAAATAAACTCAGTCGTTGTCCCAATTCGTTTCGTTCTAAAACTTGCCAATCAAGGATTTCAATTGTGATTTCGGCATTTTCACGTATTACCTGCAATGGTTCGTCTAGTCCCTCCCACAAAAATGCAGTTCTTAGGATAGGATGTTTTTTCAGCACTTGTCGCCATGCACCTTCAAATGCATCAAGGTCAAGTCTACCTTCGAAACGACAAGTTATTTGTTCAATATAGGCCCCCGAATTAGGCGCATAAAGCGAATGAAACAACATTCCCTGTTGCATAGGAGATAGCGGATAAATATCTTCAACACCTTTCATGATTTGAACTCCTGAGTTTCTTTTCATTTCGCGTATCAACGCTTCTAATTCGTTTAAATAAAGACCTGGTCATCAACTACACAGTCAAAGCCCTTCGGACTTATCTGCCTTTTCAATTAATTTGGATACGCGTTCTAGCTTTTCCATGTCGAGCTTGGCAAGAGGGAAGTCAGATGGCGTAAAGACGCCTGATTTCACACTTGCACAATGGCTAACCAGCGCCTGGATTTCTTTACTGTGAGCACTCGCCAGAGCCGCAACCTTTTGGTTGTTCACTTGGTCTTCATCATATTGCCAATTGATGTACAGTTTCTGATGCTGGATAAATGCCCAAATGCTGATTGCGTTTCCAGTGGTATCCGAATATTGGAAACCGATGGACGGATTCGCTTCATGTAATCGCACACCAGAATGCGAGTGTCTGGACTCGTCAAGCTCTCCAAGATATGCAAACCCAATCATAGGGTTGAACAGCTCTTCCAAGCTTGCTGTTCCTTCAGACTTTGTTGTTTCAGAGTTGATAAGATCAAAATACGTTCCAGCTTTTGGCAATGCGCGTATTTGTTCCTTTATTGCGGTAATCAGTTGCGCATCTTCTTCATGGGGCGGTTTTTCCAAAACCAGTGGAGCACTAGTGGCAAATGGTCCTACCATGTTAGATATGTTGTCCTGAGAAAACGGTTTAAAACGGCAACCGTAATCTATCCACAGAGGTGATTCGTTGTTTTGCTCCGACATTACTTTGACGAGTGCGGTAATTAATAATTCTTCTACTTTCAGGTGGTATGCGCGCTGAGGTTCGTCTAACAGAGCGGCAGTCTGTTTACTACCAATGCATATAGAGTGCATGGCTCTGGTAACTGGTCCCGGCTTGCGTTTTTCTGTTAACGAAGTCTTATGTGTATCCTTCATTTTCTCCCAGTGCTGCAATTCTATGCGAGCGGCTTCAGAACGCGCGTGAGAATATATAACGGCAACGGCGTCTATATAGTCAGGTGACCCTGAGGTAGTCTTTTGCTCATTTTCTGTGTTTTGTTCAAGTAACAAAGACAAGCTTTCCAACAAGGGGTTAGCAGACATCAAATCTGCGACCAGGATATGTGCGTTAACAAGCAAAGCGGATTTTTGTCCCTGTTTCCCACGAAACAGGACGCAATTAATCAAAGGTCCTTGGTCAACGGCTAAATCACTTCTCTTACGTTGTGCTACCTCTGCTATGTTTGCCAATTCCTCTGCTTGAGATATGTCATTGATGTCCAACACTTCAAGCACGAAGTCTGAAGCAGTCAAGGTGACATCCGGCAAGTTGGTTGCTTTATCCTGAAAAAACTGTTGGCGTAGAGCACCATGGTTGGCGAGCCATTGAGGTACAATTTTTTGCAATCTGACGAGGTCGATGTCTGGTTCTACTTCAACGAGCATCGACCAAGCAGCAGGTTTTAATTTTTCTTTATCTGTTGTAAAAAAGCGATGTTGTAAAGGTAGCAAGCCAACTAAATTTCGCGTACCTGACTCGACACTTTCTGCTTCCTCCATAAATGCTGCAAGTTCTGCTATTGTTGAATACTGAAACAATTGCTGGACATTAAAATTCAGCCCCAACTTTTTAGCATTAGCCATAATCTGAATGGCAAGTACCGAGTTACCTCCTAACTCAAAGAAATTATCGTGTGTACCTATTTGATCAATGCCGAGGCATTCTTGCCAAAGCGCTACCAATCGACATTCGAGTTCACTACCCGGCTCAACAAAATCAGTTCCTATATCGGGACGAGCATGACGAGATACCGGTAGTTGAAGTTTTTCACTGTTTTCAATATACCGTTCTGGAGTAGCGCTTTGAGCCCACTCGATTGCAGCAACAAGATTGTTCGGCGAAACGATGACTTGCGCGGGAACTTCACTACGGAGTATCCGTGCGAAAACGCCGACTCCTTCATCGGTAGTTACTCCCAGACTCAGTGCACGGTCAAAGTGACTGTCGTGGACGTCGTGACCATCCTGGCCCTCCACCGGGATATCATCTGACTGCCCGGTTATGACCTGTAAGGCATCGTTCTCACGCTGATGTCCAGCCATAAGAGCATTTACAGCCTTGCCTACTTCATTAATTCGCTTGTGACTGAATTTTTGAATTTCAGCAAGTAGGGTTCCGTCTTCTCCATAAATGTCAACATCAAATGCCGTTGTTTCTCCGTTTGTAGACTGATCGATCCCCCCCCTGGAATGGAGATAGATTCGTTGCGATAAAGGAGCAAAAAGTCGCAATCGTTGATATGAAAAAGGCAAATATCCACTGTTTTTCTCAACAAGAAACAACAAACCAATACCTGCTGAGCGATCCAAAAGTGCCGGATGCAGTTGCAGTTTTTCTAACTCTGACCGGTACTCAGAAGGTAAACACAACTCTGCGATCAGTTGATTCTCGCCTAAGTGAACATGGTTAGCACATTGCCAACGGGGACCCAAACTTTCGTCAAAGAAGTTCTCTTCTGTCAGCCTTATGGCTTTGTGGTTGCATTGCCGGATCAAATCTGGGATGTCAACAGGAGGCTTCTGGGGTGTCGCGCAAGCACAAACATGACCAATGGCATGCCTTACCCAGTTTGACGTGTCGTCAAGAGGAGCACTTTCAACATAGAAGTCATAGCCATCTGCGGATTTTTGCAGCACTATTTTGATGTCTCGGGCTTCATCATCCTGAACTCTCAAAGGCGTTAGGAAATAGACATCTCGTATTTCTACAGGTCCTGCTTTATCAATCTGGTGGAAGGCGGCCCGCGCGATTTCCAAATAGGTTACCCCTGGCACCACTGCGGCACCAAGGATCCGGTGCTCATCCAAAACCCAGTGTGATTTGACTGAAAAACGGGAACTGAATACGTGTATATCCTGGGGACCAGAGAGCTTGTTCTCTACAAGCGGATGCCCAATGGGTTCTTGTACAGTCGGATTACTTCGATACTGTGCGCGTTGAGCATTAGCCGTATCCAGCAACATTCCCACTTCTTGCCATGCAGGCCAGTTGATAGATACAACAAACTCACCGGTCTGCTTCCGGCGGCGATGTGCAAAAGCGTCCAGATAAGCATTAGCAGCCGAATAGTCGACACTCCCCACTCCGCCTAACAATGCACTTCGCGATGAGCATAAAATCGAAAAATCAAGAGGTTGATCACCAAGAGCATAATACAACTCACGTGTTCCTCTAACCTTGGCTGCAAAGACCAGGGAAGCCTTGTCCATTGATTGTTGTTGAATTAAGTTTTGTCCGGGTACACCAGCGGTATGAATAAGGCCGTTTATTTTTCCGAAGCGCGCTGTCGCTTGTTGTAGAACGTTAGTGAGTTTCTCCCTATCGGAAACATCAACACTATAATAAGCAACCTCCCCCCCTTGGGCTTCCAATGACAGCAGGCTGGCGATCATCTTGTGCTCTTGTGTTCCTTCATCAAGACTCTGCAGCTGTTCACTCCAAACTTCTCGGTCCGCGATGACAGAACGGCCGACAAGGATCAGCTTTACTCCCTGCACGTTGCTCGCGAGATAATTGGCTATTGTCAGTCCTACACCTCCGAGACCTCCTGTAATAAGGTACACACCATTTTGTTTAAGCCTGAATGGAAGCTCAGACGTTGAATTCGTTTCAATCTCATCGAAAAATTGAGTCCAAAGATGCCCTCCTCGATACGCCAAAGTCTCAATACCCGGTTTATATAGATTTTCGAGTAGGCCCCGAGATAATACAAAATTGTCCTGATGGTTTATTTCTTCATGACAAAGATCGATCAGTCTACAAGTAACCCCCGCGTATTCTTGTGGAATGACAAGGCAAGGCCCTTTAAGCATTGCGTGTAGCGGAGAAACGGATTCAGTTCCGGTCACTTCGTAAATATTTGTCGACACAACATCAATATGAACGTCTTTTTCGTGTCCATTAACGCCCAAAGACTGGGCAAGGAATAATAGACTATAGAATCCCGGGGGAGCGGGTAATTGCTCGTCCGGTGTTGCTATTCCCCATGCATGTACTATTCGATTCGGGAAAAGCTTTTCTTGTTTTAGCGCTTG
>DONH01000228.1 GCA_003509235.1 Planctomycetaceae bacterium | reverse complement strand
AAGGGGAATACCCTGGGAGCGCATACGATCCCGAGCAGTGCCGATTCTGGCCCACTGTTATAAAAGCAAATGGATATCACACCGCCCAGATTGGGAAATGGCACACCGGTGTTGATACAGGTAACGGGCGGGACTGGAATCATCAGATTGTCTGGAACAGGCCTGCTCATCCTGATAATGCAGGGCATTATTTTTATGACCAGATCGTCACGTTCAACGGAAAATCCGTACGTGTCGACGGCTATTCAACAGATAACTACACCAATTGGGCCATTGACTACATTGAAGGAGAAAATCGTGATTCAGAGAAGCCGTGGTACTTGTGGCTCTGCTACGGAGCGATTCATGGCCCAACCACACCAGCTGAACGTCACAAAGGCAATTTGAAGGGAAAGGAGGCTGATGTCCCGTCAGACATCTTTGGGCCGTGGCCATACAAGCCACAGTATCTTGAGAAAACAAGCTCCTGGCAGGAGGGACCTGATGGAAAAGCGTACCGCCGAAAGAAAAAATTAAAAAAGAGTAACTTCAATACGAATACAGCAGGCCAGCAGTACCAAGACTGGGTGCAACAGTACAACGAATGCGTCATGGCAATTGATGAAGGAGTCGGCCGTTTGGTTCAAACGCTTCGTGAGACGGGGCAGCTTGAAAATACACTTATCGTGTATGCCGCTGACCAAGGCTTTGCTCTCGGTCAGCATGGGCTGAATAGCAAGGTCGCGCCTTATGACGCCTCCGTGGCTTCTCCACTGATCGTCTCGCATCCTGCAACGCTGCCACAGGGTCAGGTGTGTTCACATCCTGTCAATGCTCCTGATGTTGTCAGATTTTTCTGTTCGACGGCTCGTATTGAAATTCCATGGCGAACTGATGGCCGAGATATTCGCCCGCTGCTTGAAGATCCAGATTCTTCTCAGTGGACCCAGCCCATGATCATGACTCATACCGGGCGCAAGTATGGGGCCGATACTGATTCGCAGCCTGATAAAGAGGCTCTCTATCAGGTCGGAAACATCCCTTGGTACGTTTTGCTTCGTGATGGCAAATATAAATACGTGCGATATCTTGTGGAGGGTGAGGTTGAGGAGATCTATGATCTTGAAGCTGATCCAGAGGAGTTAATAAATCTTGCAACGAAAAAAGAGTCTCAAAAATTGCTAGGTTCACTTCGACAAAAAGCAATTGATGAGCTGCGTCGTACGCATGCTGGATTTGTTGACACTATGCCGCAAACAGCGGCAATGCAAAAGGGTGGTTGAGCTATGGAAAACATTATGGGTGAACGTATGTGGATCGAACAAAACCAAAAGGGCAGACTTCTTCATCGATGCATTGTTTCATTGGTTTTATTTACGTGGAGCATTGCCTCCCTGTCGCCGGGGCTCTGTGCGGTTATTAATGAAGGTACTGATCCGTTTGACGTGTATGCAGTCGATGGTTCAGGTGAGCAACTGCTGCATATCACAGTGCGACCAAACGGTAACCGTGTTCAGGTTTTACAGGAGGACGTCCTCGCCATGCCAGGAAAGCCTCACGGCATTGCCAGGCATCCTGCGAAGTCGTCCTGTATTGTGACGCTTCTGGGGAAAGGGGCAGAAAGTCCTCGTGCTGTGACGCTTGTGCGTTCTAACGAGGGCAAACTTTCAATCGCTGGAGTCACAGATCTGCAAGACTCAACCGGCTATACAAGTTTTGACCGCACTGGTGGCTATTTTCTGACATCGTCATATCACGACGGGCATTTTGATGTGTATCAGGTGAAGCCTGATGGTGTGGTTGGTGATCGGGTAAGTCATCAACAGGTGGCAGAGAAGTATGCCCATAGTGTGCTGACAACTCCTGTTAACAAATTTCTGTATGTGCCCTGCGTCAAAGAATTCAATGCGATTTACCAATACTCGTTCGATGAAAAAACGGGAGATATTCAGCCGCTTGAGCCTATTGACGCAAAGCCGCCCCACATGTTCGGGCCACGGCATATTGCCTACCATCCATCCCTGCCGTACGTGTACTTCAGTAATGAACAGCAACTTGGGGTCAGTGCATACCGTATTACAAAAGATGGTCAGCTTGCCGCTCTCCAGCATGCCACAACGATTCCTCGTCGATCACCCTATACGGCAGGTGTACGGGGCATGCATGCGAGTGATATTGCTATGACGCATGACGGAAAATTTCTTTTTCTTGCATTGCGGGATTTTGTCGGTGATGAAGACAGTGTTTTTATGTTTCGGATCGCTGAAGATGGCCGACTGAGTCTTGTCTCGAGAAAGCGAGTAGGGGATATTCCCTGGTGTTTACGTGTTTCGCCAAGTGACTCGTATCTTCTTGTGACTGAGTCACGCGAAAAGACATTTGCTGTGTTGCCGATTCAGCAAGATGGTTCACTTGGCGATGCGGTTCGAATGGACTGGGGAGCTGAGGTTCGTAATATGGTCATTCAGCCATTGTCTGAGAAATAACTTTATTCTTTGAGTGTTTGATGTCACGAATAAAAGCACGCGTTCTGATTGCGTTTTGTATTGTCCTTGGTGGTGTTTCTTTTTCTGAACGAAGTGTGGTTCAGGCTCATGAAAATACTGGCGCTGACCAAAGGAATGACACCGGGCAAAAGGTAGGCAGCGCTAATGGGGTCATTTCGCCTCAGCCTGATGTCGTGCCGCAGATTGCGGAATGCACCGATTTGCTTTTTGAGGCAGACTTTACAGCGGGCGAGGTTCCACAGGAATGGGTGCCTTTACACGGAACGCAATGGTCCGTTGTTGAGGGATCGCTCCAAGGACGGCCGTCGACTAATGAATTTCAGCAAAAGCGAAATGAGTCAGGCAATAGTAGTCACAGTGGAAAGACACCGAGTAGTCGGCTGATTGTCCCTGTTGACGACTGTGTCATGCTCTTTCAATTTAAGCTCACTGGCGGCCTGTCAGGTGCCCATTTTGGTTTTAATGATGGGTCATATAAGACAGGAACGGGGCATGTGTGTCGGTTTACAGTTTCGACTCGGAAGGGACAGTCTCTAGTTAAAGATAGGAACGTCACTGTTGATGGAGATGAAGATGAAACGTTGGTGACAGATAGTTTCAATGTGAAAGCCGGCACCTGGTACTGGATGATGCTTGAGATTGTTGGCGATGAAATGGTGGCTCAGGTGTCGGGTGGGCCCATTCTTCGTGCCAAGCATCCGCGATTTGATATCCCGAAGGACCAAATCAATCTTCCCACCCGTGGCGGAGGTGTCGTGCTTTATGGCAATGTGAGAATATGGAACGCAATACGGAAAAAGTAATCCCGCATCACTCGACAGTACTCAAATAAGACTGCACATATTGACTGAAACATTTCTCTGTGCGTGCAATCAACTAATAAGTTTCTAGTTCATCACTGGGATCTGTTCCGGCTGCTGTTCGTTGAGCTTTTCATCGTGCGTAGTGTTGTCTGCTGCCGATGATTCAAGGCGCTCCTTGTTGACTTCGTCTTGCCTGGTGAATTGGGCTTCAAGTGATTGAGGGTCTCCCATGACGAACTTCATGGCAAGGCTACGGTAGGACTTGGTGATAATAAGATCATCATAGAACTCAGGTGCAATTTCACGCAGGCGACCAAGGCGACTCCAGGGGATTCCCATCAAATCATGATGTTCCAAGTGAAGACCAAAATTGAAGTACAGCCAGTTCGACCAGCCGTACAGCGAGGAAGAGGGTTGGTACGCGCTGCTGCCATGAAAATGTGAATTGCTGAGAATAATTCCAAAGTTATGTGGGTGAAGAAACCCTGTGGCGAAAAGCTGTGATGCCAGCAGAAAGACAACGGTTTTCCAGCCACCGACAGCAAAGAGGCCAATAGTCATCAGAATCGAAAGAGTTGGGTAGACAACAGCCCAGCGTTTCAGACCGTAGCGTTCATATCCTGAAATGAGGTGCTCGTCAGCAAGGATTGAGAGTGCCTTTGGGCCGGGGTCAAGTTTGCCGCGAAGGAGCGATTCGAATGTATAGACAACCAGTCCAAGAACTGATCGGAAAAATTGGAGAACAAGCATGACCAGGGCATACGGCATGCCAACAGGTGAAAAGAGGGCACAGCAGAATCTATAGACCGGTCCTTTTGTGAAGAAGAGAAGATACCGATGCTGTCGCGTAAGCAGGATAGCAGTTCGCCGACGGGTAATGAAGTCTTTCTTCGCACCAAGGTCGTTGTGGTGCACATGATGTTCAATCCACCAGGCATGATGAGCAGACATAAACATGGGCAGGGTCGTGAATGTAAACAGCCAGCGGTTTGGTTTTGTTTTTTTAAAAACAAGGTTATGATTGCACTCGTGTGCAAGTTGAAACAGATTGACGTCAATCCATGATCCAATTGCCCAGGCAGCCAGAAGTATGGCCCACCAAGGTTGGCTGCTGAGTCCAATTGCCAATGCAATTTGAGCCGAAGCAAATGCGATACACCAAAACGCAGTGCTCGGGGTGTTGCCAAAGAGATTTTTGATTTCGGGATGATTGCGAATCATTCGCTTAGCACGATCGCGGTGCCAGACAGCGTCAGGTTTGTCAGAGTCACCGACTCGATCACTAATGTCAATTTCATAACCCGGAAACATCGGAGTTGGAGTTCCAAGGATACGTGGGTGAAATCCAACTTTCTTATGTGATGGTGCGTCAGCGGGGAATAACATCGGATGAGTCTCCTTGGAAACGAATCACAACTACTGTTTCAATGTACCTGTTTTGGAACAAATTTCGAGTGTTGTGTCGTCGCTTCGTCCAAGTTCTTTACAAGCATATGCTGAGGGATTGGTACAAGCGGCAAAGTTGCTCTGCCTTACTCTGGGGTTTGGTGCTACAGCCTTTCGTAGCCAACATGTTGAGTAAGTAAGGGGATGGGAGGAACCTGGGATTGCACCCTCAGGTCGTACTATAGGCCCAACTATCTCGCAGCTGTC
>DONH01000433.1:558-2779 GCA_003509235.1 Planctomycetaceae bacterium | reverse complement strand
AACGAAGCCCGCAAGAAAAGGGAAGTCTCAACTGCTACCGTTCAATTTCTCAGGCTGAATACAACGTCTGTCAATTTCAAACCCACACCTCTCAAACTACCTCATGACTACCAGTACGATAATGGGGCACCAAATGAAAAAGTTGACCCTGCGGTGCTGTGGGGAAAAATTCCGGAACAGCACAAAAATAGTGATGGCCGCACACAGTTTGCCGCTTGGCTGACAGCTCCTGACAACCGACAATTTGCACGAGCCATCGCGAATCGCTTGTGGAAAAAAATGTTTGGTGTCGGTGTAGTTGAACCGGTTGATGACTTTCAAGATGGAAATATTCCGGCTTCTGAAAAACTTCTAGAGCATTTAACTGATGAAATGCTTCGCTTAGATTTTGATGTCCGTGAGTTCATTCGTATTATTGCCGCAACGAAAGCCTGGCAATCACGAGCGATTCTCTATGAGCCGACAGCTGTTGAGCCGTTTCTTTTTACCGCTCCGGCGCTCAAGCGTATGTCTGCAGAACAACTGTGGGATTCGACCCTCACACTTGTTGCCAATAATGAATGGGCATTTCAACGACCATCAGCTGAGGACGTCAAAAAGATTGCTGCCGTCGATCTTGGTACAACGCAAATGGATGAATTTGTAAGTATTTGGAAAGACTACAACAGTGAGTTGGGCCGAGGTGGATACACCAAAAAAATCCGTGATGTTGCCGGTTACAAAGATCAGTTGCTTGTACGATCAAGTGAACTACCTTTGCAGACATTGCCTTTAAGCCACTTCTTAATGCAGTTTGGTATCGGTGATCGTGACTCAATCCAGAGTAGTAGTGAGGGCGCAACAGTGCCTCAGGTTTTGACCATGTTCAATGGCTGGACAACACACACGATGCTCGAAAGAGGCTCAGTGATCTACGACAATGTTGTGAAACAAAAGACATCAAAAGGTGCCATTGACACAATCTTTTTAACCATTTTGGGAAGACGTCCAACGGTGACTGAGTTGGGGCTCGCCCGTCGTGAGATTGAAACATTCGCGCAAAGCCCGGCGGCGGGTTGTGGAAACCTTATTTGGGCACTGCTTAACACCAGAGAATTCATGTTTATCCAGTAACATGAGCTATTTTTGTGAGAAACAATTTTACTTCCTGTATCATTCAATATGTGAAGGTCTGAAAGCAGCGTATTTGACAGTGAACCGCCAGGACACGGACTGGTGCCGATGAAAGAAGGAACCAGCAATTGCTTAATAAACAGGGGTATTTTGACGATTTATATGAATAGTTGTCCACGATTCGTAGATGCCGTCGGTAAACGGTAGCAACGAATCTAACTGTCCATCTCAATTGAGGAACAAAAATCCATCAATTTGCGTAATAAATACCAGAAAATGACATAATTATGTTAGAGCTTCGCTTTCTGCAGGGGTGTCGCACGAGTTAAAATATAGCTCTTTTGCCTGCTCGTGGAAGCTCTGTCAAAATGATTTGTTGGGGAGGAAAGCAAATGTCTGGTTCGCCACATTTTTCTAAACAGTGGCTGTTTGCAGCGTTTCTGTGCATCGGTATTTCACTACTGAATGTAGCGGCTCGGTCTGCAGAACCAAAGTCGGAAGAGGAATGGAAACCCCCAAAGCTGCCTGAGGCTGTAACCGTAAAGCCAGAAGGCACCGTACTCACGGTAGCACTAATTGATCGCGACACGCGACCAGAAATCGAACAAGCAGCGGCACAAATTGATTCAATACTCCAAGCTTATTGGAAGGAGAATGGTACCAAGACTATTGACAAAACCAATGATCATGAATTTGTAAGACGGGCTTATCTGGAACTTGCTGGCCGCATACCCACCATCGATGAAGCTCGTACATTCTGTGATTCCACGAATAGGAAAAAACGTGGGCGGTTGATTGATGACTTGCTCGAAAGTCCTGGGTATGTCAGTCACTTTTATAACTATTGGGCAGATATCCTTCGGCTGAAAGAACGGCCAAGCCGGGATATCTTCTTCGAGCCCTATATGGCTTGGGTGAAGGAATCGATCGCCGAAAACATGCCATATGACAAATGGGTCAATAGTCTGCTAACGGCTAATGGTCGCGTTGTAGAGAACCCGGCGACTGGTTTTCAGCTTCGTGATGCTGGGATGCCTTTAGCATATGTAGATAATACTGTTCGCGTGTTTCTCGGCACACAAATCGGATGCGCCCAGTGTCATGATCA
>DONH01000433.1:0-333 GCA_003509235.1 Planctomycetaceae bacterium | reverse complement strand
GACTGGTTTTCAGCTTCGTGATGCAGGTATGCCTCTGGCCTATGTAGACAACACTGTTCGAGTGTTCCTCGGCACCCAAATAGGATGCGCCCAATGTCATGATCATCCCTTTGATCGCTGGACCCAACAGGAGTTTTACAAATTAGCAGCTTTAACAAATGGCAGCCGATTTTCAGCAAAACAGGTGCTCTTTGGTGGAATGGGTGCTGCCTCGTTTGGGCCGGATGATGCCGAAACAAGCGACAATGACACGCCGTCTACGAACGCACCGTTTAAAAATCAAGATGAATTGATTCCAAATCTGAGGCTCCTCAATTATGGCATGCAAATGGC
>DONH01000145.1:903-4185 GCA_003509235.1 Planctomycetaceae bacterium | reverse complement strand
CTTCCTGCCACGCCTCGTCGCAGGGAGGACGCTCGGAATAAAGGTCTGGCTCCAACGGGTGCTGTGTTGGGGTGGCCTGCCATGGCAGCAGTGGTTTTGGTCGTTCTACCAATTTGGTTTCGTGCGACTGTCTCAGCTGCAGTCGCTGCAATCGAAAATATTCAAATGACTGGCAAGGGTTGGAGTTATCATGTTTTTCTACCACTTATTTTTCCTACAGTTGTTGTTGTCGTGCTTGCTCTCGGTGTTCTGTTGCTAGTTCGTACACTTTTTGACGGTGCGGCATGGCGAATCGACCGCCTTATTTTTCGATTTGAGCGGATTGACCCAAGTATTGGTCTACAACGTATTGTCTCCGCAGCCACTGTTGTTCGGGTCATACTTTCTTTTGTTGGTCTTGCTGTTCTTGTGACTGCGTCTTGGTTGTTGGCAGGGCCGCTTATTGTTGTTCTGGGTGATTTGCCGGTGCGTCTTGGTCGTGGAGCAGGGCAGGGCAGTGAAGTGCTGTCTGCGGCTGTGAATTATCTATGGGGTATTTTGGCAATTGCAAGCATTGTCTCTGTTATGGATTGGTGGCTCCAGCGATTCCGTTTTGAAAGAAAGATTCGGATGACTCCGAGTGAGTTTCGTGAAGAGTTAAGGAGCCTGCGAGCAGATCCTAAGGTGCGATGGCAGCGCAATGGGTAGCGTGGTTACACGCGCAGTTCGCTTTCGTCAGTCCGTTCAGGACAGTTCTTCAGGGCTTCTTTCACCGGGCCATCGAGAAACTCATCTACCTGAGTAATAGCTCGTCCTTCAAGGCCCTCTATTGTCAACGCGGCTTGTAGGTCAACGTTCTTAAAAAGTGGATCTGCTGCGAGGCGTTCAACCAGATCGTTATCACGACCATCGCGGATTCTTGCTGTACTCGCGTGGCTGTGGCGACGAATGGCTTCATGAAGTTCTTGTCGATCACCTCCAGCAGTGGTTGCAGCCATCAAGAGGCGTTCACTGGCCAAGAATGGAATGTGCTGCTCAAGATTGCGACGAATGCTTCCGGGAAGGACAACAAGTCCACCAGCGATGTTTGAATAGATTACGAGCACCGCGTCTGTTGCAAGAAAAGCCTGTGGTAATACGAGGCGGCGAGGGGCCGAGTCGTCGAGTGTTCTCTCGTACCACTGCACTGCAGCCGTTTGGCTGGCCGTCTGCTGAAGGCCCATGATAAACCGACTGAGGCCGCACATTCGTTCCGCCCTCATTGGGTTTCTCTTGTACGGCATTGCAGATGATCCTACTTGATCAGTTTCAAAAGGCTCCTCGAGCTCACCCCATGCTGCTGCAATCCGAAGATCGTTTCCAGCTTTGTGAGACGATTCTGCGATGCCACCAAGAGTTGCCAGAACTTGGGAATCAATTTTCCGAGGGTATGTCTGTCCCGTGACTGGAAACGATTTCTCAAAACCCATTTTTTTCGAAACAAGTTCATCAAGCTGTCTTACTTTGTTGTGGTCGCCACTAAATAACTCAAGGAAACTGGCTTGTGTGCCAGTAGTGCCTTTTACGCCACGGGCATACAAGTGTGCGCATCGATGATGGAGTTCCTCGAGGTCGAGAAGGAGGTCAAGGATCCAGAGGCAGATTCGCTTTCCTATGGTAGTTGGTTGAGCTGGCTGTAGGTGCGTGCGCCCAAGGCAGATTATTGACTTTGTTTCGCGTGCTTTGCTCGCGAGCCTTTCAATAACAGTTGCCAAACGAGCTGTTGCAAGGTCGAGTGATTCACGAATTAAGAAAAGATCGGTGTTGTCTGTTACGTAAGCACTTGTTGCACCGAGGTGCATAATAGGTTTGGCTTCGGGGCAGTCTTCTCCGAAGGTATGAAGATGAGCAAATACGTCATGTCGTGTCTGGCGTTCGAATGCGGCTGCTTTCGCAAAGTTAACAGTGTCTAGATGTGACCTCATCTGATCAAGCTGGGAGGGAGTTATGGGTAATCCCATCTCGGCTTCTGCTTCAGCAAGCGCGAGCCACATTCTCCGCCATAACCCATATCGATGCCGATCGCTCCAAATATATGCCATCTCTTTCGAGGCGTAACGATCGGCCAGCGGATTGCCCCACCGTTCAGTTCCCTCGGACTGCTCATTCATCATTTCAGTCATCACTAGCTTTCGTTAAGAGTGTTTTCGGTTCTTAGCGTGTATTTGTGGCTTTCCAGTCGATGCTGACATCATGCAGAAGAAACGCTCAATAGCTAGCCTTGCTCGTGGGCCTCGAGATGCTTCCGCTTTCAGTGATCGATCAAGAGACTCCAGCCAGTTTGGGAGTTGTCGACATCGATGGCTACCAAGACTCCGTAACGCCATTTCGGCCTGGTTCATGGCTTTGGGCCAGCTTGCGACTCCGGCTTCTTTCAATGCTGCGCCAAGACTTGCTGGACGCTTGGGACCTCCCAGCAATCGTGCCGCTGTCGAATAGCGTCGAAGTACGGTTGCTGCTTGTGCAGTCAATCCAATAGGGCTTTCACCGGATTGAATAAGCTTGTCAAGGAGCGAGATGGCTTCAGTTGTTCGACCTGCCGCCGCTGCGTCAACCATTTCCCAGACGGTTCGTTGGTTCCCCATGCCTTCGAGTGAATCAACCATTTCTGGAAGAAGTGTTCGATTTCCTTCCTTAGGCAAGGCTGTCGCGAAGGTTGTGAGAGCCTGATCGATTTGGCCAAGTTCGTCACCGAGACGTTCGAGTATCGTGACGGCTGTTGCCGCAGGCAAATCAATTGAGTGTGCTTGGCGTGCCCATTGGTGAAGCCATTTTTTTAGGTCGAATCGGGGAGGTGGTGAAGTGGTGATAGCGAGGCCGTGTTGATGCACCGCTTTCGCTAGCCGGGTGTTGGAAGGGAAACTACGCACTTCCAGAATAAGAAATCCAACAGGGCCTGATTCTTGAATCGCAACACGTTCAAGAATTTCTCGATGCGCTGAAACAAACGAATCAGCTCGTCGGACAATAGCAATTCGTGCTGCATCACTAAACATTGGGACTGTTGCAACTTCGTCAAGAATATCTCTTGGGTCAGGCTGATCGTCACCTGAGAATTCACGGCATGCCCAAGAAGTGTCATCTTCGTCCGGGTGGATACACTTTCGTAGCCGAGATAGGATCTGGCGATTCACAAATGGATCATCACCAATGAGCACAACCATCGACGGCTTGCTGGCCTCTCCAATGATCAAATTTCTAAGGCTTTTTTGGTCGAGCAGCAAATCCAGTCCCAGCACACCCGCCGTTTTTTTTGCCACTAGT
>DONH01000145.1:0-603 GCA_003509235.1 Planctomycetaceae bacterium | reverse complement strand
CCGCCGTTTTTTTTGCCACTAGTCTCCTCCTCTGGGAACGAAAGAAATTCACCCGTACGCAGTGTAGCGAGATTTATCAGAAAGCGGTCAAGCATCTGGTGAAAACCCGGTAGAGAAGGGCGTGCTTGCAAGATGGACGTGAATTTCAGGGGATGTCCGTAGGCACGATTTGAGGGCTGCCAAGTGTGCCGACGAAACGAGCTGTGCGTAGAGTGATTGGATCAAGCGTAATACTCTCGCCAATATTTCCGGCTGCATCGGGCATCTCAATGCGAACAAATACGCGACTTGGGAGTGATCGATGCGGCTTCCAATTGAATGTGCCGTTGGTAGCTTGGTCCGTTGCTATTGTGGCCCAGGGTCCAGTCTTGTGAGGGGAATATGACAACCGAACGCTGTCTGGAATCGCCAAGGGGTCTTCGAATGTATATTGAATATCGAAAGCATCTGATTCGTTTCCATCGACCGTGGTTACGTCAAGGCTCGTGACTTGTGGTGGTGTTGTATCGATTCCGATCCAAGTTGATGGTGATTCACCTGCCCGAGGGGAGATTGGAGGGCCAGGGATATCTCTAACAATTTCCAGACGACACCCAAAGAGTC
>DONH01000158.1 GCA_003509235.1 Planctomycetaceae bacterium | reverse complement strand
ATCAGCGGGTCTTCTCCGGGTACCAATCTACGATCAATTTCAAGGACAACACGATCTGGCACGAGGTTTACACCCATGCCACCGTGGATCGTCCCCACACTGAGTGTTGGTGCACCGCAAGGATGCGATGTGTCACGAAGAGAAATTTTTTGCGCCAAAGACTCCAACACCAGCGCAACTCTTGAAGCAGAATAAATTGCATTCAGCCCTTTCTCCGGATTAGAACTATGACAAGCCTGACCGTGGACTGTCATCCGCCAACGAACTGCCCCTTTATGTTGGGTTACCAAATGAAGACCAGTTGGTTCAGCCACAACGACCATGTCTGGTAGGCCAGACAAAACAGATTGAATCAATTCTTCCGCCCCCTCATCACTCTCACAACCACACATTTCAAGGAGCGTGGTAAAAGCTTTCGCTCCTGAAAAACCAAACTCTTCATTTACGCTTGCGACAAAAATAACTGAAGCTTGCCGTGCTTCGAAAGTTGATAAATCCTCAAGTGCTGCCACCATTGACGCCATACCTCCTTTGACGTCACATGCTCCTCGTCCGAATAACTGGCCATTCTTAATAGTCGGAGAAAATGGCTGGATTGTCATGCGATCAACAGGAACCGTGTCCTGATGGGCATCCCAAAGAAGCACAGGTGAATTTGATCTGGTGGCTGGTAACACAGCGACCACGTTCTCACGTCCTGGGGAAACGTGCTGCCGAACGGCAGTTATTCCGACTTTACTGAGCCGATTGAGAAGATACTCGGTCACCCTCCCTTCAAGGTATTCAGGCCCTGAAAGAGCGCGACCCATCGGATTTACGCTCGGACAGCGAACAAGATCTGCCAAAATTTCAACGCAGTCAGCCATTGCTCATTCCGTGCCACGCTTGAAATCAATCAAAGTAATCATTTAGCAAACTGCTACCTGCTTTCATTCATCTTAATCTAATGCGTTCCTTCCAACCTCATTAAACTTATGTTCCGGGTGATAAATTGAAATTTTCCTTTATAAACACCCTACAACGACCTGAGAGATGAGTGAAAAGTGATTGTTAGTACAGATTATCAGTGAACAATACCACCTAAAAAAATGTTACAACCAAAAGTTGGTCATACTAAACATTAATTGGCGTGCCAAAAAATACATCAACCGAAAAAACGGCAACCCAGACTAACTAGAAGTACTTCATGGCTGTAAAGTTCAAATACTTACTACGGCATAAGAAAACTTTTTCTAGTCACATCTGGCTTTTAATACCTTCTGAACTAATAAAATGAAGTAGTACATATTCAAGGCAACTCGATGATCCCCATTAGAGACTTTTTTTACGATAATTATGGCTTGTTATCTTCTGAGATTCTTGTTGCCGTTACGGTCACATTTTTAGCATTAAGCCTCTACTTACTTCTTCCAAAACGTGGGTATCGAAGCAGGCACTTCCAAAAGCCGAGTTGGTTTTTGGGATTTATTGCGATAGTGATATTTGCAACAACCACTCAGCGGCTCAATGACCCAGTATTTGAACTACTCTTTTTAACATTTATTTTAGCTGCCATTATTAGCGGGATCGTGGCAATCACCCGCCGCTCTCCAATCTACGCTGCACTCTGGTTCGCAATCTGTTCGGTTAGTGCCTCTTGTATTCTTATTTGTCTTGGCTCCTACATCCTAGGTATTACAATACTCATTATTAATTCAGCCGCTGCACTACTTACATTTGGTTTCATTTTCAAGTTAAATTGGTCCTCTAGACTCAGTTCATCTGATCTAATGACAAATGAGCCATTGTTATCTACTGTTGCCGGGTCTTTACTTTTAGGACTTCTCCTGATCTCAATAAAACAATTATCTGCAGAAGAACCCATATGCTGCCGGCCTCCATCAAAAGCAACTGCCTTGGCTGGCCGAATAAATTCAAAACCGAAAGAAGAGGACACCCACCCTCTGAATACCGACGGCTTCGATCAATTTTCTCAGGCTCTTTCTAGCCGTTACTTCGTTGCCACCGGTCTCACGGTCCTGCTTTTTCTTTTGGCAATAAAAGGGTCTACTGTCATCGCCTCTTCTGGCACTGAAGTACGTTCATGCAAATAATAGTCTTTAGAAAAAAGTGACGTGATATGGTCATTGCCGTGTTATTTGCATCTACTCTCGCACTCCTTCAAAACGGTTTATTAGCTGGGTCTATCATTTTCTGCCTCGGGCTTATTGGTGCTCTCTCACGAAGAAATCTAATTGTCATAATTCTCTCGGTGGGAGTTATGATTCAAGGTATCGCTGTAAATCTTGTCTCGTGGAGTCGTTATCACGGAGACGCTGGCGGATCAATCTTAGTAGCACTTATCTTCGTGACGGCTATTTGCAAAGCTATTCTTGCTTCAGTTCTGATTAAGCAGGCATTTGTTCGATCCGGAAATCTTGATTCTGCAAACTGGCAGACAATTCGTGAAGCAACAATTAATCGAACCGTGGATCATGAAATCCCTCTGCGTGAAATATCGGAAGATACTTTTTTGTCGAAATTAATACGAAGACAAAGGTGAAAAGTCTCCGTCAAGATTTTTTAAACTTGCACACAGTGAATAACAACGATTCTCTTGAATATTGAAAAGTATGAATCCATTTTTTTTACTTGTATTAATCGTATTACTTCCTCTTGTTGCAAGTCTTATTACAATTTCAATTGGCCATAAGCTTGGTAATCGTGCGCATTTACCAACTATTATTGGCTTAGTGGCTACCACATTCATCGCACTATCCCTACTTGTCACTACCGCTTTCAGCCGTGGACATGCTGAAGTTCCTCGCCCTGTAGATATGGTGACACCTCAATGGCATTGGGTAACTGTTGAAGATGCGTACACACCAGCAAACAACTCACTGGCTGCAGTCCCAGGCACATCTGTAAGCAGTAAGGATGCTTACGTAAGTCGTCCATTTTCAATTTCAATTTCCCTGCGACTTGATCCATTCACTGCCACGATGCTCACAATTATTACGAGCATTGGACTCCTCGTTGCTGTCTACTCAATCAACTTTATGGCTGATGATCCTGGATATCCAAGATTTTTTGCACTTATTTCAATGTTGATTTTCTCGATATCAATGTTGGTATCAGTAAGTAACTTTTTATTGGTCTACATTTTCTGGGAAGCCGTAAATGCATGCCATTACCTACTTATTGGATTTCGGTATCAAAAACCGAAGGTATTGAAATTCGCTCGAAAATCATTCGTTATCAACCGTATAGGAAACTTTGGCCTTGCCGTAGGTATCTTCATGCTCTGGCTTACCTATGGAACGCTAGACTTTCATGATACGCTTTCTACCGACGGCACGATCTTGCCTGGTATTCTCGGCCAGACCCGTCTTGCCGATATAGGTGGTTACGTCGGAGGAACTTTAGGCTCAATAATCTGCCTACTTCTATTGCTTGCAGCCTGTGCAAAGAGTGCACAACTACCGCTACACGTATGGTTACCAGACACCACGGAATGCCCTGCTCCGGCAAATGCACTCATACATGCAACAACAGTCACAGCTGGAGTGTATCTTGTTGCTCGTTCTGCACCCATTTTTATGGCATGCCCTGGCGCATTGGTGACGGTCTCAATTATTGGAACTACAACTGCACTTGTCGCTGCACTTATTGGTACTGTTCAAAACGATCTCAAGCGGGTGCTTGCTTACTCGACGATAAGTCAACTCGGTTGTATGTTTGCCTGTCTTGGTACCGGAACACTACTCGGATTTACTGCGGCAATTTTCCATCTTCTTACTCATGCTTTTTTTAAAGCTCTTTTATTTCTTGGGGCTGGGTCTGTCATGCACTCGATGGGTGGTGTGATTGATATGCGTCGCTTTGGTGGACTTCGAAAACTTATGCCAATAACAGCCTCCACGTTTCTCATTGGAAGTCTTGCGCTCGCAGGCATTGCACCTTTTTCCGGTTTCTTCAGCAAAAATGAAATACTTGCTTCCCTCCACTCAAAGGGTTGGCCTGATGTTCACCATGCCGCTGAGAATGAACACTTCGGAATCATTCCCCAGTTGCCTTCAGCACTGTCTCTTGGTGGCACGATGCACGATGTTGGGTACCGGGGGATTTATACCTACGACAATAACTCAACCAGTCACCAGAATTCTGACTTAGTAGGAATTGATGCACTGAATCAACCTGCTATCTGGAAATTTCTTTTTTGGATGGCACTCGTCACAGCTAGTCTTACAGCTTTCTATACCTTCCGGGCTGTCTTCATGACCTTTACTGGTCCACTTCGAATACCCGATGAAACAGGTGACTGTGCACATGAATCACCTTCAGCCATGACGACGCCACTTTTAATTTTGACAATCCCGGCCACATTTATTGGTTTCATTCTGTTTGCGACCGAGGGCCTGTCTCATTTTCTCACTGCAACTCCTTCATTTACAACACCTTCTATCATGGAAACTGCCACAGCTTCTGTTTTCCACTGGGACCTTGCGATTCAGGGTACTCTCGCTGCAGCTCTTGGTATTGTAATTGCAGCTGTTGGCCATCTCGGACGTCGCAGCGATGGACCACAACTCGAACGTTGGCTAGGGCCAGTACAGCCATTTTTAGAACATCGAATATTTATTGATCAACTGTATGCTGCTGTTATTGTAAAACCAATTGAAGCCCTCGCCTTTTTGGCAGCAATTTTTGACAGATCATTTATTGACCGTTCTGTACGATTTTTGGCTCATCTTCCGTTGGCACTCGGCAGTGTTGTCCGCCAGCTTCAGTCGGGGTTACTCCAACGATATGCCCTGTTCGGCGTCATTGGTGTCTTAGCAATTATTGTGTTTCTTGCCTGGCGACTTTGAATCTTTTCTCGCCCTTGCAGGAATCGTCATCTTCTCTTTTATTTTGACATCTTTATGAATTTGCTCTCCCCATCAACACACTTACTGCTGGTCATTCTCATGCCTCTCGTGGGTGCGAGTATTGTCTGGTTGGTCTCAAGCCGTGGCCTTCAAGCGGTTCGTCAAAGTGCTGCAACGACAGCAGTTTTGACGCTTGTCGTAGTAGGATGGCTAATTCTGCGATATCTCATGAGCGCCGAGGCTGCGAGCAATCGAGTGTTTGCCGTGGTATCAGTCCCCTGGCTGACAGGAGGAATGTTTGACATTCGTCTATCAGTTGGGATTGATGGTCTGTCACTTTGGCTTTTTGGACTATCGGCACTTCTTTCTGTGACTGCGATTTTTGTGAGTTGGGAAGCTGTGACCGAACGAGTAGTGGGCTTCTACATGCTTCTCTTGCTTCTCGAAACAGCTATGCTTGGAACTTTTGTGGCTCGTGACATTATTTTATTTTATGTTTTCTTCGAATTCACTCTCGTGCCACTCTTTTTCCTCATTGGTATA
>DONH01000181.1:5779-6038 GCA_003509235.1 Planctomycetaceae bacterium | reverse complement strand
TACTAGGGACACGAGGCATATGAATGACGTGTTTGCTTGCTAGAGGTAATGAGGGCTATGAAAAACAGAGCACTTTGGGCCGGTCGGTTAAACTACGTTTCGCAGTTGAAAAGCCATATATTTATTTTCCAAAGCAGTGCCCGAAGTAAAGAGAAAAGGAATCACGTTGTGACAAGTCTAACTACCTAAGCCAAACCTTGCGTCCGACTTTTTGAGAATAGCTCGCCCTGACCAGCCATATGACTATTATTTGCATCCT
>DONH01000181.1:5314-5481 GCA_003509235.1 Planctomycetaceae bacterium | reverse complement strand
TGACCAGCCATATGACTATTATTCCCATCCTTTTATTTGCAGCAGCTTCTCTTCTCTGCGGCTACTTTCTATACGGACGGTGGCTCGGAACCAAACTATTTTCGCTCAATGCCAGTTTTGTTGTGCCAAGTATTGAGCTCCGTGATGAGCACGACTTCGTACCAACG
>DONH01000181.1:4778-5013 GCA_003509235.1 Planctomycetaceae bacterium | reverse complement strand
TGAGCACGACTTCGTACCAACGCCGACCCCAATTGTCTTCGGACATCACTTCACAAGCATTGCCGGGACTGGCCCAATTGTTGGTCCTGCGCTTGCGATTATGTGGGGCTGGGGGCCAGCGCTTATCTGGGTCATTCTCGGATCAATCTTTATTGGGGGCATGCACGACATGGCAGTTCTTGTTGTCAGCCTTCGAAATCGCGGAATGACGATTGGCGAGATTGCAGGGCGACTT
>DONH01000181.1:0-4646 GCA_003509235.1 Planctomycetaceae bacterium | reverse complement strand
TCACTTCACCAGCATTGCCGGAACGGGCCCAATTGTCGGCCCTGCGCTTGCGATCATGTGGGGCTGGGGCCCGGCACTCATTTGGGTCATTTTGGGGTCGATCTTCATTGGAGGCATGCACGACATGGCCGTTCTTGTCGTCAGCCTTCGGAATCGTGGGATGACAATTGGCGAGATTGCAGGGCGACTTCTTAACCCCCGCGTCCGACTACTCTTTCTCATCCTCCTTCTCTTTGCACTATGGGTTGTATTAGCGATTTTTGGCTGGGTTATTGCCAACGTTTTCGTGCAGTTCCCTGAGGCCATTTTGCCCGTTTTTCTTCAGATTCCCATAGCCATCCTGATCGGCACCCAGGTACATCGACAGGGTCGCAGCCTACGAGGCCCCAGCCTTGTCGCTTTAGCATGCATGTACGGGACTGTTTGGCTTGGGGCAGGCTGTCCCGGTACCACTTGGACGGGCGGCTCATTAGGTGCCGCTATTCAAGATATGAACTTCTTCATCGCGGCATGGCCAATTTGGCTCTGGGTGGCAATCCTGTTGTCGTATTGTTACGTCGCAAGCGTCCTCCCAGTCTGGGTACTTCTGCAACCGAGGGATTTCATCAACAGCTTGCAATTGATCTCAAGCCTTGGCTTGGTTGTTTTGGGACTGATTGTTACTGCTCTTATGGGTTCGGGTTCAATCTCTTCAGCTGTTCCCCCGCCTGCTCTAACAATGTTTGCTCCCTTTCTTGACTTGCATCCACACAACGCCCCACCGATATTTCCGTTTCTTTTTGTGACCATAGGCTGTGGTGCTGTTAGTGGCTTCCATTGCCTTGTGAGCTCGGGAACCTCAAGCAAGCAACTCCAGTGCGAAACTGATGCACGAGCTGTGGGTTACGGCTCAATGCTACTCGAGGGATTTCTTGCTGTTTTGGTCATTGTTGCCGTAGGGGGTGGCATTGGCCTTGGTTGGCCGGAAGAGTATCCCGGGCTGTCTGGCACAGCACTTTGGCAGGTCTTATATGCTGACTGGAAGGGTGTCACTGGTGGCAAGGCCATTGCAGCATTTGTAGTTGGCTCAGGAAACTTCCTCGAATCACTTGGTATTCATGCAACGATGGCGCGCGCAATCATTGGTGTACTCGTTGCGAGTTTCGCCGGCACGACCCTTGATACTGCCACACGACTCCAGCGTTATGTCGTACAGGAATTAGCCCATACTCTTCTGAACCGAGTTCCCGTATCAATGAAGGCACACGGATCCGCATCACTGGTAACGCAGCCTCTTAACTGGCTAGAAACAGCTCATGGCGCGACGCTCTTTGCTGTTACGACTGCTTTCGGACTTGCGATGGTTCCGGCATCAGGAAAAAGCTGGTCGCTGGACACAATAGGGACGGGCGGACTCATCTTGTGGCCCCTCTTCGGGGCGACAAACCAGTTACTTGCGGGCCTTTCACTTCTCGTCGTGAGCTTCTACCTTCGACGCCGCAAGTTACCCAGCTGGATTGCCAGCCTTCCGATGGTTTTCATGCTAGTGATACCGGCCTGGGCGTTATTCTACAACATTGACGCATGGCTATCTGGCGGAAGCTTTGGGCTCGTCATGATAGCGTTGATCATGCTGACTGTCGAGCTTTGGTTGATTATTGAGGGTGTTCTCCTTTGGGGACGCATTCGAGGGATCCTAGAGCCTCCAGTGGAGCCATCGTCACCAGCTTCACCGTGAAAATGTGGCGGCCATGCCCTCTAACAACGGCTCAAAAGCAGTAGCTTCCTTCGATGAAGGCAATCAACTGCAGATTTTTATCAACCAAAGGCCATGGGTTGATTCACATCTGGTTGGGGACGCGTATGCCAAGCAATTCCATCCCCTTCCGCAACGTCCGTCCTGTGAGGTCGCATAAGACAAGCCGTGTGGTTCGTTGATTGCCCTCTGCCTTCAATACCGAGAGGGCATCGTAGAAACTTGAAAAGCAACTTGCCAATTCATAGAGCCATGACGTCATCACGTTCGGCCGGTAGTCGAGTTCAACATCCTCGAGCACGGCAGCAAACCGAAGCGAGGTCAGAGCCAACCTTCGTTCCAACGGATCTGATAGTTCCAAGACTGATGGGTCATCGGCAGCTTCACGACGCAGAAGTTCTCGATCAACACCTCCTCGAGCCACAATACCTTCGACACGTGCCACCGCATACTGCATGTACGCCGCGGTATTTCCCTTCAACTCAAGCATTTTGTCAAAACTAAACACATAGTCTGTGGTTCTATTTTGTGATAGATCTGCGTACTTGATGGCTCCAATCCCAACGGCTTCGGCTACTTCCTGCCGCCTAGCGTCATCCATTCCCTGTCGCGTCTGCTCTCCTTCACCAACAATCAAAGATGCTCGCTGAACCCCCTCATCAAGGAGAGCTTCCAAACCAACAGCATCTCCTGCTCTCGTTTTGAAAGGCTTCCCGTCTTCTCCAAGCACTGTACCAAAAGCCACATGGATCAGATCGATTCCTGGTAACTGCTCATCCGCACGACAGCCCCAGGCACGGGCAGTTGCAAAAACTTGCTTGAAATGTTGGCTTTGCCGGTGGTCAACGATGTAAAGGATTCGATCAGGCTTCCAGTGCTCGGCCCGCCACGCAAGAGTTGCAAGATCTGTTGTCGCGTAGAGAAATGCTCCATCAGCTTTCTGAACCAGAAGCGGTGACTCGTAGCCTTCTAAAAAGACACCGACTGCCCCGCGGCTTTCGCGTGCCATCCCGCGAGCAGTAAGATCGTCGACAACTCCGGCAAGAAGTGGTTGATAACAACTTTCACCCATTGTGTGATCGAAGGTGACGTCGAGCCGGCTATAAACCCGTTCTATTTCTTCACGGCAGGCCGGCATGAATTGCTTCCAAAGACTGTTGTTCTCCAAATCTCCTTCGTGCAACTTGACTGTTTCAGCAAGCACTTCCTGTCGGGCATCGGGGTACTTCTCAGCCAGTCCTGCCGCAATAGAGTCGTGTGCAAGTTCCTCAGAATCAGCATCAACTACCTTACGAACCAACCGATAGAGCCTTCCCAGTTCTTGTGTTGGGTTTTCTTCGTATGCAGAGTCATCACGACAATGCTTCCAGCCCCAAAGAATCATCCCGAATTGCGTCCCCCAATCACCTAGGTGATTGTCTGTAATCACCGAATGACCATGAAACCGCAGGATTCGTGAAAGCGCATCACCGATAACGGTTGATCGAATGTGCCCAACGTGCATTGGCTTGGCAACATTTGGCGATGAATAGTCAAGAACAATAGTCTGCGGCTGAGGCACCTTCGCCACACCGAGGCGATCATTACAGCAGGCCATCCTTACACCATCGGCAAGGGCTTGATCGAGAACGCGCACATTAATAAACCCTGGACCAACGGGAGCATCGATTGGTTGAAAGCATTCCCCAAACAACTGATCTTTATTGATTCGCGCAATCAAATCACTTGCCAAATCCCGTGGCTTTACACCCATTTTTTTTGCAAGTGGCATAGCAAGTGTTGCCGTGAAGTCACCAAACTTCGGGTCTACTGTCTCACGAAC
Organism: Planctomycetaceae bacterium; assembly: GCA_003509235.1. GTDB lineage: Bacteria > Planctomycetota > Planctomycetia > Pirellulales > UBA1268 > UBA1268. The sequence continues at coordinate 1,089 of DONH01000181.1, read as the reverse complement.
CTGCTCAAGCAAAACTGGAATTTCTTCTGATGAGATTTTCAGATCTCCTCCAGATACAGCTTGCTCAAGAACACCTGCAAGCACATCACGAAACGCTCGCCTGAAATTTGTCACAGAACTCCCTCCGGACAACGGATTTGATCTTCTAGGCATGTATACTCCAACGAAACAGAACTTAGGCCAGCACGTAAGCGGGCACTATGACTTAGTTCCGTACCAACCTTTTTTGTGTTCCCAACACTCCTTACAACCCGAAGCGTTCATCTCGAAAAACTCAACTGTCTGTACTTCGGAGGCTCTCTTCGCTTTGGGGTAGCTCCACGCGTTTCGCATCGCCCCAGAGATGCTCCAGATCCCAGTATTGGCGTGAATCGGCATCGAAAAGCTGGACAATCACGTCACCGTAATCAAGGACGATCCAGCGACTTTCATCGTAACCCTCAATCCCGCGCTTCTCATCGCCCCACTCAGCCTTCACAACACGCTCAATTTCATCGGAGACTGCATGCATCTGACGACGGCTCGACCCTGTCGCAATAACGAAGTAGTCAAACACTTCAGTGACTGAACGCAAATCCAGTATCCGAATATCTTTCCCCCGTGTTTCTTCTATGATCCGTGCAATAGCAATCGCCAAGTCATGGCCACGAGCATTTTCACGAACACTCTTGGGGCTCGATGTAGATTCTGTCACCGGCAACTCAAACGGTAAAAGGATTCAGGGATTATCAATGCATTAAGAAGTTAACGAATCTTGAGGCAAGGTAAAACGACAGAGCCTACAGGCCGGATATTCTCATGGCTGCAATGCCAATCCCGTACAAAACAAGGTCTTGAAACTCTCGGACGTTTGAGAATTCGCCCCGAACAATCCCCCTCCACCCACCAGTCAGAAATATATCTGCTTCAGACCCAAGCTCTCGACGGGCTTCGTCTACCAATCGACAAACCGCACCACGAATTCCGAAACCAATTCCAACAGCTATTGCATCATTTGTTGAACGGCCTGGCATGGGTGGATGCGATGCGTGGCCAAGTGAAGACACTTCCGGCAAAAGGCTTGTTCCATCAGCAAGGGAACGAGCCAAT
>DONH01000442.1 GCA_003509235.1 Planctomycetaceae bacterium | reverse complement strand
TCCAAAGCAGATGAAAGAGTGGACTCCCAACAGCAGGTATGGTGGCCATGCGTTTGGATTTTTGGATTTTAAGACGTTTCTCAAAAACCGTAATACCATTCTTCCACTTTTAGCTGAATACAGTCCCTACAGTCTCGTTACAAAAGATGATCCTCCAGTTTATCTCATCTATTCTGCCCCGCCTTCTTTAGGGCAAGACCAGCGGGATCCTACGCACACTTCAAATTTTGGGGTGAAACTAAAAGATCACTGTCAAGAAAATGAGGTTCCTTGTGAACTCGTTTATCCCGGCGCACCGGATATTCTTCATGCGGATACAACTGCATTTCTTGTTGAGACACTTTCTGGTAAGTAGCACGCAGTTTCAATAAGTAGTTCTCTGCTTATATGCTGTGCTTGTGTATGTCGTATTTGATATCAAAATCAAGCATAATCTGGGATTACTCTTCGTTAGATTAAAATTCTGTAGACCGATGCGATTGCTGTTGTTAAAAACGGGCGTCTTTGAGTTTATGTGGAAATTTTTGAAGCCTTTTAGCCATGATGTTTTTAATAAGTCAAATTTTTCATTCATGCCGTGTCAGATGTTTAGTCCTGCTCACTCTGTATTCGTCTCTTACCTGCCTCGCCCAAGGGGAAAATGAACTTTTGGCATTGCCAAAAAGTGTCCCACTACACCCAGCAGTCACTACTTTTTTCAATAATGATGATGGGTTTATCCGTGAGGTTGTCATTCCCAGTATGGAGAGAGCGCGTAAGAGCAAAGTGCATGTAAAGATTGTCACGAGTGATGGAACGTCGCTACAAAGATGTCACGTTTCTGCTGAATTGCAGAAACATGAATTTCTTTTCGGTCATTGCAATCTGGCAACAGAAAAAAGTCCTAGAAATCGACATTTGCTTAGTGCTCTTTTTCACTTTACTTGTCCAGAGAATCTCACAAAATGGAAAAGCTATGCACTTAAACCGGGAGTCTATGACTTCTCAAAAATTGATTCGATGGTTGAGTATTGTGCTGCCAATGAAATCAGTATCGAGTGGCATTTTCTCTCGGGATATCATCCAGAATGGTTCACTTCCGTACAATCAGATGCTGAAAAGGCATCGTTTCAACTGGAAAATTGCCGGACCGTTCTCAATCGGTATAAAAATGCCGTGAACTTCTTTCAGGTTTTCAATGAAGACTGGCACACGCATATTCAAAGGGCAAAAGTTTTTTGTGACCAGACGGAAATTTTTAAAGCACTTCGAAAAGAGTTTCCAGAAGTTGAACTCGGTGTGTGTGATTGTTGGTCGTTCAATAAAGAAAATCGTTTGCCTGCAGTGGAGGACGTAAAGTCCCGTTACCCAGGGATAAATTTTGTTTCTATGCACGCCCACAAGCCGCGTCGTTTATGGGCAAGTCCAAAAGAAATGTTTGATACATTTGATCAGTACAAAGGAAGTAGCGTAAAAGTTCATGTTACAGAATTTGGGATTATTAAAGGGGAAATAGAAGGGGGCTATCGTTCAGGTGATTGGGATGATGCAACACTTGCAGAGTACTTCGTCCAAGTAGCTGTTACCGCTTTCAGTCACCCGTCAGTGCGAGTGCTCAACCTGTGGGCAAACTACGATAAATTCACAGGAAATCGCCTGTTTGGTGAAGATGGAAATCCAACTGAGCAGTATGATGCACTAAATAGTCTCTTGAATCACAAGTTGATCACGCGCGTGGCCGGTCAAACGGATCAGAATGGCGAGTGTGTTTTTAATGGTTTCCAAGGTCGTTATAAATTCTCAGCAAAGTCCGAGTCGGGGCAGCTTTTCGTGGCAGAATTTGATGCTGGGCGCGGAGTAACGCATGTCGAAATAATGATAAATAAATCTGACGGCACCGCGTGTGCAACGACTGACTGATTGATGGTTATGAAACAGCGAAAGGACTCAGTGTCCTGTCTCTCATTTATTGCCATAAGGAGAGCACGAAGTTAGACGATTGGGATCACGAAAAATTAGTCATCGCAACAGTTGCATTGAGAACAACGGTAGTGCGCTGCGAACTGTTTTTTGTTCGCGTGTTCGTAAAACCCAGTTCAGTGATGGAGCTTTGACGTACTCCAACGCGAATGCCCTACTGGTTTCCTGCCGTTGTCGTGAAAAATTGTTTTTTGATTTGTCTCCACATGTGCTGGCGGTGATCTTTACCCAGACCATGACCTCGTTTCGGATAGATTTTGTAGGTCTTTGCCCCTGTAATCCTATTAAAAGCTGCAAACCCTGTTGTTGGCGGACAAATCTGATCTTGAAGACCGATGCTCATAATAACTGGGCATATAATTCGATCACAGAAATTCATCGTGTCAAAGTAGCTCATTGTTTTTAGAGCACTTGACCAAGAGCGATGTTGTTTTTGGTCTAACCATTTATCCATTTCTTCCCACTGCGTAAGTTTGAAGTAGTTTGTCCAATTGCAGAGAAAGGGTATGTCTGCAACGCAAAGGTCGACTCGGTTATCAATCGCTGCCGTTGCGAATGCAAAGCCTCCGCCTTGGCTGGCTCCCCATACTGCAATCCGTTCTTGGTCAACGTTATCGAGAGAGCAGATGAAATCGATGGCTCGAATACAATCAAGGTAAGCGCCGCGATAGAAGTATGTGTCTCGGTCATCAAGTCCACGTACCCAATAGTCTTGTGGTGTGCCAGAAACATCATCTTGGCTGTTACCATGGCCTCGAGGATTAAATGAAAATACGACCAGATCTTCTTGATCACCAACAGGCCTCATGCTTTGGCCATAACCGGGCAGTCGAAGAACGGCGGGAAAGACTCCAGCCCTGTTTGGTGTCTCAAGCCAACCCCGGACAGTTACGTTACCAAAGCTCTCCATGGAAACCTCGTGCAGTCGTACTTCTGCTCGCGCTTTGTTCGGTCGAGGTGTCATTTGAAACGCAGGTGACACCTCGGCAAGTTGAGCCAGAGACCGCTCCCAGAAATCAAAGAAATCTTCTTGTCTAGTCAGAGGGCTCGCGATGCTTTCTACATCTGATCCGATCCGATAGGTTGTCGTTATCGGAGTTTTACTTTTTGGAGTCTGGAATCGGCACTCAATATCTGCAAAGCCCGGGCAGGGCATCGAGAACGAGTACTCGCAAGAAATACTTTGCCGTCCATTGAGAGAAATAGCTTGTTCAGTTGGTGGAGGTGAATCGAAGAAAACCGATTGGACATTCCATATAAGCGTTCCAGTAACAAGCTCGTCCAATTTGTTTTCGACAGAAGCTGTCAGCGTTACTGGTTTTTGCTGTACAACGATGCTGTCGTTCGATATGACTGAAACAAGAACCACACGCTTTTGCCCAAAAGAAGTGTCTCCTGTCATGCAAAAGAAAAGTATAAGGAGGCAAGTGTTTGTGACTTTGATATATGTTGAGTGCACGATCATGGGACATTTACGTTTGTAGATTTTATGATTAGATGAGGCCTCAGCGGCGGGTGGTTCGATCAGAAAGTTTATGCATTATGAAAAACTACGGTTTGTTTGTCATTTTTTTATCAATTCCTTGTCTTTGTTTCGCCGAACCTTCGACCGTTGAGCAGCCACCCAATGTCATCATCTTTCTAGCTGATGATATGGGCCTTGGAGATACAAGTGCGTATCAGGATTGGACAAAGAATCCAGATTCATTGCAGCTTTCAACGCCGGCGATAGAACGTCTTGCAAAACAAGGTGTTCGCTTTACGGATGCACACTCACCATCAAGTCGATGTTCTCCGACTCGCTATGCCTTGCTCACTGGACGCTACTGTTGGAGAACCCGTCTAAAACACTGGGTTTTGTTTGGGGTTCATTGCCCACCACTGATTGAGCGGGAAAGAATTACATTGCCAGAGTTTTTACAGGCTGCTGGCTATCAGACAGCAATGTTTGGAAAGTGGCACCTTGGTCTGACCTACCGCAACAAAGACGGAAATGCAGCAAGGGGATGGGACGATGCTGATCTCACCAAACCGCTTGCTGATGGTCCTCTCGATCATGGGTTCGATACATTTTTTGGTGTGTCCCGAAGTCATAAAACTTCTGGTCCAGATGGACAGAAGAAAAACACCCCGGTGCAACGGATTGGCCCGGGCTGGATCGAAGGGCGATCGATTCTTGGTGCGACGGGTGACGGGAAAAAACTGGACGGCTCGTATCAGCTTGATGAGGTTGGACGAACGCTTGACAAAAAAGCCCTTAACTTTTTGAAGCAGGCTGCATCTCAAACACAGCCGTTCTTCCTTTATTTTGCCTCTCCTTCGAATCACAGTCCGTATACGCCATCGGACGCATTGGGAGAAGATCCTGTTGTTGGTGCAAGCACGTTCAAAAGTGGCATATCAACGAACAGTCAGAGGCTTGATTTTGTGTATCAAAATGATGTGCATGTTGCACGGCTGCTTGACTTTCTGGATAGGACACCCGATCCACGTCGACCTGGTCATATGCTGCGTGACAACACATTGTTTCTCTTTTCGAGTGACAACGGTGCTGAGCGATCATCAAAAGCCTGTACCGGTCCGCTTCGGAGTCATAAGGGGTCAGTTTATGAAGGAGGACATAGGGTGCCTTTTCTTGCAAGCTGGCCACATGGAGGCGTAGGAGATGGGCAGATGGAAACTCCAGCCCGTGACTGCGCAAGGCTGTGTGCCCTCAACGACATGTTCGCCACAGTGGCAGAAGCTATTGGGAAGCCACTTCCACCACTTCAGGGTTATTCGTATGGAGCAGAAGACAGTATCAGTCAACTCGCAGCGATGAAAGGAGTCCTGACTGATCAACGTGCAGCAATCTTTCCAAATGATCACAAGGAGGCATCAAAAACCACGTCAGACAAGAGGGCCTGGATTGCGGTACGGTCGAACGCAACACCACTTGTTGGACAGTGGAAGCTTTTTCTTGATCATCGTTACGCATGGCAACAGGAAATGTTTCCTCAGGAACTGTACAACCTTACAAATGATTTAATGGAGAGTGAAAACCTTCTTGATGATCCAGAATATAGTCGTGTTGTTAGATTTCTTCTTGAGCAGGCACGAACTGCTGCTGGAGATGAAGGCTATACGAGGCAACCGGCAGAGCAATAAACAACTTCCATGTGTTCTGTGAATATTTCCAGAAGTCAATTTTTAGAAACCAGAATTCAATGAGTTAAGTAATGAAAGTATTGAATCAAATAAGAGTTGCCATTATTTCTCTTATGTCTTGTTTTATCTTCTGTTCAGTTTGTGATGCACGTCAGGGTAATGGAAGTCGGCCCCACATTGTGCTTGTGATGGCAGATGACCAGGGGTGGGGACAAACAGGATATTATGGGCACCCATTCCTGAAGACACCACATCTTGATGAAATGGCAGCACATGGTCTTCGGCTTGATCGTTTTTATGCAGGTGGTCCGGTGTGTTCGCCTACTCGGGCAACGGTCCTTACCGGGCGAACACATGAGCGCACTGGTGTGATGTCGCACGGATACCCCTTACGTTTACAGGAAAAAACTGTTGCTCAGGCACTTGCTGAAGTCGGTTATGTAACAAGTCATTTTGGCAAGTGGCATTTGAATGGAATTCGGGGGGCTGGCATCCCAATTTTGCCAAGCGATGAACGTCGCCCCGATGCCTTTGGGTTTGGTCACTGGCTTTCGGTTACAAATTTTTTTGATATGGATCCACTCATGGGGCGACGCGGAAAGCCAGCTGGTGATTTTGAAAAGAAGAGAGGTGACTCATCCGAAGTAATTGTGATGGAGGCACTACGTTTTTTGAAAGCACAAATCAATAAAAGCTCTGACGTACTTACATTTACAGTTATCTGGTTTGGAACGCCACATTCCCCCTGGGCGTCTCTGGAAGCAGATAGTCAGCAGTTCCCCCAATTGTCATTTCAGGCACAGCGACACTATGGTGAACTTGTAGCAATGGACAGAAGCATCGGTGCGCTGCGTAGTGGACTTCAAGAGCTTGGCATTGCAGACAACACATTACTTTGGTTTTCATCAGATAATGGGGGCTTGCCAAATAAAGATCTTCAGCCAACGGTTGGTCAACTGAATGAATCGATTGATGGTATGGTCCCATTACGTGGTTCAAAGGGAACGCTTTACGAGGGTGGGTTGCGTGTTCCGTCGATTGTTGAATGGCCGTCACGAATTGAGCCAAAAGTCTCACAGTTTCAGGCTGGTGCAGTCGATATATTTCCAACGATTCTCGACGTTGTTGGGCTTCCAGAAGAAACCATGCTGCCGGTAC
>DONH01000195.1 GCA_003509235.1 Planctomycetaceae bacterium | reverse complement strand
CGCGGTAGCAGATAAAGAGGGCTTTTCTTGTTTCGCCAATACGGCCCAATAATCCTGCTATTCGAGGAAAGAGTTCAGGAGGAACAGTGTCAACATCTTCGACAAGGATATTCAAGGAGACTCTCGCGTCCTCCTGCTGGTCATTTTTTATGTAGAGGTCGGCGAGAGCCAAAAAAGACTCTGATGTGAGTGGTGACAGCAAAAGTGCGGATTCAAACTCGGCACGAGCTTCTTCGTGGTCTCCGTTGACATAAAGTGTTAGGCCGTGAAGCTGGGTGAGCCGTCCGTTCTTTTCATTGCCAGGTTCAGCGAGGGCTTGCTCGGTGCGAACAACGGCTTCAGCGAAAGCTCCTTGCTGCAGCAGGGTGCGAATTCCCTCGATCCAGGTTAATTCAGATCCCGTTGACATAAGGTTCTCCTTGTCGATATTGAGACTCAATCTCAATAAGTCAGGATTCTAGCGTCTGTCGCTGAAATTGAAAACGGTACTTGTCAGGATTTTGTCAAAAAACGATCGCCAGTATGTCAGGAAGCGCATTTTCCACTGTTTTCTTGAAAGTTCCTGGAAAATGCTTGTGTTCGGGCAAAAAAGTGGTGCGAAGCAGACGATTTGATTTGGGAAAGATTAAAACGCAGACCGATGCCAACCATTTCTTTCGAAAAACCAGCTCATGCTCCCTAAAAAATAGATTCAAATTACAGATTCAGATTTTGCATTTTAAATCAAGCGAGAGATTTTAACGGAGTAGCGATACCAAGCATGTCAGCCAGCGGCCATATAAAAAGCATCTCATTAGAATCTTTCGAGTACGGCTTTTTGCCAGTTGAGATGCGGATGCCACTCAAATTTGGTGGTGAATCGGTTTCCCATGTCAACTGTCTTCGAGTTGTTGCGGAGGTAGTGAATTCAGAAGGGGAGCGTGCAAAAGGTTGGGGAGAGACCCCGCTTTCAGTCACCTGGGCGTGGCCAAGTGCAACACTTTCGTATGACGAACGGTACGAAGCGATGGTTGCATTTTGCAAGTTTGCTGCTCAGTCATTCGTAGAAGCGAATGAGTCTGGTCATCCAATGGAAATTGGTCATGTGTTTTTGGCAGAGCGGCTGCCAATGGTTCTCCAAGCATTTAACAAGAGTCATTCCAAAGAACCAATGCCATATCTCGCCGCACTGATTGTTGTGAGTGCGTTCGATATTGCTATTCATGATGCGTACGGGAATCTTCATCAGATCGATATCTATGATACGTACACCAGTGAGTACATGACTCAGGATCTCAGTCACTATTTTTGCTCGAGTCCAGAAGCCGATCGCTTTCAAGGGTTGTTTCCGTCGGACTTTTTAGAAGAGCAGCCATCAGTCAAATTACCTGTCTGGCATCTTGTTGGTGGGCTCGATCCACTCGAAGCGAGTGACAAGAAAGAGAGTGATCCAAACGATGGATACCCCGTTGCATTGACTGAATGGATCAGGTCAGACGGTCTTCAGTGCCTGAAAATAAAACTCAAAGGCACGGATGCGCAATGGGATTATGAGCGAATAGTAAAAGTTGGGGCAATTGCCATAGCTTCTGGTGTCGATTCACTTTCGGTTGATTTTAACTGCACCGTGAAAAACCCAGAGTACGTCAATTCGATTCTCGACCGATTGAAGGAAGAGCAAAAACAAATATTTGATCTGATTCTTTATGTCGAACAGCCTTTTCCGTACGATCTAAAAGCCAATCAGATCGATGTCTCCTCACTCTCTACGAGAAAGCCCCTGTTTCTTGATGAGAGTGCCCACGACTGGAAGTTCGTTGAGCTTGGTCGTCAGCTTGGGTGGACAGGTGTTGCCCTGAAGACATGTAAGACGCAGACAGGAGCATTGCTGAGTCTGTGCTGGGCCAAAGCACATGACATGCCCCTCATGGTGCAAGACCTCACAAACCCGATGCTCGCACAGATCCCGCACGTTCGGCTTGCGGCGCACGCGGGCACGATTCGGGGAGTCGAATCAAACGGCATGCAGTTCTATCCGGCTGCGTCAGAACCTGAACAACGGATTCACCCGGGCATCTATCAACGGCGGAATGGCCAGCTTGACCTTTCAACATTGAGTGGACCGGGGTTTGGCTATCGTCTGTCCGAAATCGAGCGGCAGCTTCCATTCTTTGCGAAAATAACAAAAAAGTAACGAAAAATAGCTGAAATTATGATTTTTTGTACGACGCAAGCAGTGCCGCCATCCCTAAAAAAAGGGGGGGATGTTTGCGTTGCGCAAATTGCATTGAAAAATTAATAGTATCGATTTAGTTTTTTACTTATCGGTTCATTCAGTTTTTGTTGCCCTCATAGCGGTCTTCCAGGAAATGAAACATACGAAACGTTGCGGATTTACGCTTATCGAGCTTCTTGTTGTGATCGCCATCATTGGCGTTCTCGTTGGCCTTTTACTTCCCGCGGTCCAGATGGCTCGTGAAGCGGCAAGGCGTATGTCGTGTGGGAACAATCTCAAGCAGATTGGCCTCGCGCTTCATAATTACGAAACGTCTCA
>DONH01000053.1 GCA_003509235.1 Planctomycetaceae bacterium | reverse complement strand
CGACGAGCGAAGTTCATCGCGTGAGTTACAAGGACGAAATCAGTTCCAGAGTCCTTAAGACTCTCGATCATGTCAAGTACTTCAGCGGTCATCTCAGGGTCGAGGGCGGAAGTCGGTTCGTCAAGGAAGAGACGCTTTGGTCTAACAACCATCGCACGAAGTATTGCTATCCTCTGGTTCTGGCCACCAGAAAGCTCTGCTGGCCGTTTGTCAGCATGCTCATGAAGCTGAAATCGTCTCAGGGGCTCTTCTACTCTTGCTATGGCTTCATCACGACTTAGTCCGTGGACAGACACGAGAGGGAGAATTAAATTCTCACGAGCAGATAGGTGAGGAAAGAGGTTGTAGGATTGGAAAACTGTACCAACAGTTCGCCGATACAGGCGAAGGCTGGCTTCATCTCGTTGCAGGACGGTTTCATCAAATTCAACTGTCCCGCTGGTTGGTATGTCGAGGCCTGCAAGAATTCGAAGGAGCGTAGATTTTCCACCACCCGATGGGCCAACAAGGACAAGTGAGTTCACCATCCCGGTCTCGATTGATAGTTTGTCGAGGACTCGCGTGGTATCAAACGTCTGAGTGAGGTCTTTTACAATGAGCCGCATGGTGTTGCTTAGGGTGCTGGTTATCGTTCGTAACTAAATGATGCTTCGAGCCACCTAGAAGTAGCCGATAGTGGTAAGGTGAGCATTAGATAGCCAATCGCAAGAGGTACATAACTCTCAAGTGTTGAGTATGTAAACGAGTTTACTTCACGAGCATTAAGTGTGAACTCGGAGATAGCAATAACAGAGAGGAGTGAAGAATCTTTGATAAGAGACACGAGTTGACCTGCTATAGCTGGAAGGACAAGGCGTACAGCCTGAGGCAAAATAACAAGTCGAAAGGACTGCCATTGTGTCAGCCCAATCGCACGAGCTGAGTCCCGCTGTGTCTTAGGTATGGCATTGAGTCCACCTCGGAAAATCTCAGCCATGTACGCTCCACTAAAAGCAGCAAGCACTAAGGTGCCTACCACGAAACGATTTTCGAGACCAACGGCATTAGCTATGACATAAAAACCAAGAAGTAACTGAACGAGAAGTGGTGTTCCACGAATGATTTCAACATAGATCCTTCCGGTTGCCTCGATAAGAGGATGTCGAGCACCAAGGAACAGCGAGACGATAAGCCCAATGGCAACACTAAGTACTAAGGCTGCAAGGCTCAGCCCGAGAGTCACAAGCCAACCGGAAATAAATTTCTGTCGATATTCCCAGACGCCAGACCAGTTCCAATCACCAGGTACCTGAAAACAGGCAAGGATGAGCAGGCTGGTGACAGCCGCTGCAACAATGAAGTGAGCGAAAGATCGAGACATGCCTATAGCATAGAGCGTTCGGCTGAAAATATAGAGTCGTAATTCTGTTGTGGGCCTCTTTGCCGTCCCTGTGATGAAATAAAAGGCAGCAAGGAGTCCTTTTTTCGAACTATTGGAATCCTTGTTTTTACTTTTGTTACCTAATAGCGGACACAGAACAGACCACGAACTTGCACTTAGAAATAAAAAGGAATGTTATTGGCTTTAAAGTAGGCCTTTTCCTCAGGCAAAAACTGTTCTCCAAGTTTCTCAAAGCCACCTGTATCTTTAAATTCTTGTAGGAATTTGTTGATTTCCTGAAGTAGTGTGATGTCCTGTTTTCGTAGTCCAATGGCCCAAGTTTCCTGCCTGAATGGATTGAGAATGGCTCGTGTTGCCTTTGGATGGCGGCGGTGATGTCGGTAAACGGATAGTGAATCGTAAATGAAGGCATCTACTTTGCCTTGCATCACTTCAAGTACAGCGGCCGACTCCATGTCTAAGACAAATACGTCTGCTTTTTGGAGTTGTTGGGCCGCATATTTGTGAGCAGATGTTCCTAATTTGACAGCAATACGCACACCCGGTTTTGTGATGTCCTCAGGTGAAAGGATCGGTGAATCTCTTCCAACGAGAAGAGTGAGTCCCGTTTTCAAGTATGGGTTCGAAAAGGCGATTGCCTTGGCCCGTTCTGGAGTGGATGTCATGGATGAAATAATACAATCAATCGTGCCGGTTCGAAGTGCTGGAATCAGGCCATCGAACGCAATGTTTTCAATGAGAATCGGCCGCCCGAGCGATTTGCCTAGTGATTTGGCTAGTTCTACGCTTATGCCTTTAGGTTGGCCTGCGCTATCTGTCATTTCAAATGGTGGATACGAGAGTTCCATGCCAACCCGAAGAATAGGAGGGGCCGCTTTTGCTTTGGTCAGTAAAAGTTTTTCGGGCAATGCGATTAATGTAAGAAGGATTCCAGCTGCGTAATATATAGCGATTCCTTGGTTGCGCATGTGGTTGTCCAGGAGAAATAATTCAATTGTATTATCAGTATATGAAACCAAAGAGCACTGTAGGAAAACACACGGCGGTTTGGGTGATAAAAGATTTTTTATGCTGTGAATACTCGATGTTTCAGTCAAGTGTACGTTCAAAGTCCGCTTTGGTTTCGGCTACCCAGATTGCTGTGGTAGGGGGATTCATTATGAAGAAAATGTATACAGCTCTATTCTGCTGCACTCTTCTTTT
>DONH01000149.1 GCA_003509235.1 Planctomycetaceae bacterium | reverse complement strand
ACACTCTACGAACTTTTTCATAATCGTGGGCTCCGATGGAGTGGTGGCCAAACTGATCTCGCCCCTGTATGTCACTATTATGATGAGTTGGACCGGGATGAGAAACGGGCAGATACCCTTGCAAGTGCGATTGAGATCAACCGTCCAGTCAATCTGAATAAGTGTCTGCGGGCGCTTGAAGTGTGCGATGGTGTAGTGCGAGAAGTATCAGAGCAAGAAATTCTTGATGCAAAAGCCCAAGTGGGTGCGGGTGGCCTTGGTTGTGAGCCAGCGAGTGCGGCAAGTGTCGCCGGTGCGCGAAAGCTTGTGAACGAGGGTGTCATCGGTCGAGATGATCGTGTCGTTTGCATCCTCACCGGACATCAGTTGAAGGATCCAAATGCCACGGTTGCCTACCATACGACTGATCAGAAGCTATTCAATGAAGTACTTGGCAGCCGGGGTGTCAGCAGGGCCAGCTATGCGAACCGTGCTGTGAGCGTAGGCAATCGTTTTGATGAGATTGTTCAGGCAATCGATCTTTACAGCTAATCTGCTTGCTCTATTGGCAGTCACTAGCAGTCTTTTTGTGTCGTTGTAGGATGTTGGTTATGACACCTACACAATCTTGTAACCTTGTTGTGCATGGCGCGGCTGGCCGAATGGGTCAGCGTATTGTTGCCTGCGCGCTTGCTGAACCGAAAAAATGGAATCTTGTTGCCGCGATTGACCGAAGTGATCACCCACGTCTTGGAGACGATGCTGGACAAGTCGCAGGCGCTGGCGACATCGGCGTTGCGCTAAATACATCTTGGGAAGTGCCGGCTGACGTAGTCATTGATTTTTCTTTACCCGGGGCGCTTCGTGGAATTGCTGAGGCGTGTGTTCAGAGAGGTGTTCCTCTTGTTGTTGCAACGACTGGCCTTGAAGTTGATGATGAAGCAGCAATTGCAGAAGCAGCAATGTCGGTTCCTGTTTTGATATCCCCAAGCATGAGTCTTGCTGTCAATATTGCCATGGATCTTGTGGGTCGGGCCGGCAGACTGCTGCGTGGCGTTGGTAGCCGCGCAGATGTGGAAATCATTGAATGCCATCATCACCATAAGGAAGATGCCCCAAGTGGAACGGCATTAAAGTTTGGTCGTATCGTGAAGAATGCCATGGGTCAGTCGAAGGAGACACATGGGCGCGAAGGTCGTCCCGGTTCGCGCCCTGAAGATGAGGTTGGGTATCATGCGGTACGATCAGGTGATAACCCTGGCGAGCACACTATTCTCTTTGGTCTCGAGGGAGAGAGCCTGTCTGTCAACGTCCGGGCAACCAATAGAGATTCCTATGCACGTGGGGCTCTTGCTGCTGCTGAGTTTCTCGTTGGAAAACCAGCCGGAATGTATAATATGGAAGATGTGTTAGGAATAACACGGGAAAAGTAGTACCTATACGCACTAGAAAAGATGAATGTTTTTGAAAAAAACGTTTTTCTTCTGTTGCTTTGTTGCTTGAGGTGGTTTGAAAAAAGAAATCAGTAATGGAATAAACATTGGCAGAATAAAAATGGTAAAAGACCAAAAGTAAAATAAGAAGCGCCACCGCCCTTGAGCAGAAGAACAGCGGCAGCGGTTACTCGTTGCTTCTCTTTTTATTGCTGAAGCGGACGCAGAAGGCTTAGTTCTGATCGATGTCTGTTCCTTTCCTGAGCAACGGGAGCTTTTCTAATAAATTTTCACAATACGTCCATTGATCGAATGTTTCTTTCCACTCTAGCGGAATTGCCTCCACCCCCTTATAGGCTCCAAGTACCATGCCGATCGCGATACCGCGTGATGCATTGTCGCCTCCTACCATAGCATTGGCCTGCATCGCCCCTTTTAGTCCCTCTTCTTGCTCGGCATATTTTAAAATAAAGTAAATGGCACCCGGTAGAGTTCCCTCTGTTGGGCTCGCTTTTCCTACCTTGATCGGTTCCGAGCGGCCGACATCCCAGAGTCTGGCCATACTTGTGAGTGCGAGATCGTCGCTAAACTCTTCTTTAAAAAGTGCGGAATTTGGATCCGCTTCTTCTTCCACCTTGGCGATTGCCTGCAATGCTTTTTCCTTGAAAAAGCCACCCATATGCGCGGCAACCTCTTCAATAGCTTTCCTTGGTTTCATACCATGGATCACCCGGTGCGTCACGCGGGCGAAAAATTCTCCGCCACCAATGGCATGAGCGTCTTTATGCGTAAACATCGACTTTCTGGCGACGTCGACAAGCTCCTCTTCCAATTCATAATAGCCATGGGCTGCGACATGACGAATGGCCATGGCATTGGATATACCGCCCAAATTTTCAGTCGGAACGCCTTGTTTGACTTGGCCATAGGTCTCTTGCGTCATGGTACAAATCCATGAACCCCAATTCTGTTCAAGGCGGTTCATCCAATGTGGAATCAATGCGGCGACACTGAACGGTCTAGGTGGATCAGCTATTTCAGCCAAATGTTCTAAGACCAAAATATTGTAATCGCCGTAGTCAGTTGTGCCGCCCGCTTTCTTACCAGGATGATAGTTTCTCTCACCCCATCCAATGCCATGAGTTTGACCGCCCATCATTTCACCGGGTGACATAAATTTCTCAATGGGTTTTTTGCCATAGGCCTCGTAAATCTTTTGGGCGTCATACTCGTAATGACTTCCCAAACAAAGTGCATCCGCGACTACAGCGCCAAAAAATGCGCCTTTTATGGCTTCACTCTTTTTAATAATGCTTTCCCCCTTTTGAGTACAAACTTTTGGACATTCGGACAAAGTCTGCAGCAATTAAAATTTCATAATTCCTCCGCGTACCTATTTGGTGGTGTGGTAGGTGCATCGTCAAGAACGCCATCGAAATCGTCAGGCTCGTCTTCTGGTGGATCGTTTTGCATAGGTTTCTCCGTCATTCTGAAGCAAAGAAATAAATCTTTCCGTCTTCTACAGCAAACGGTTGTCCATCGATGGCTACTTCCCCGTCGTAATGGCGTCGTGCAACGGTGACTGTATGTCCTTGCATAGTGGCACCCATCGCCATGAAAACGATAACGGCAGATAGTACACCGATGATGAAACTCTTTGCGTCGATTGATCTCATTACTTTGGACATAGTTCCCTCCTGTGGTTTGGTGTGACTGGAGTGCAGTTTATCAGACTGCTGCAACGGGCTGTGTGTATAGAAAAACCCGCCAGCAGGCTATCGGGGGGAAGCTGCTGACGGGCTCAGATGTGGCCTGCAGTAATTCCTACGGGTGAAAATATTTTTGCTTAGCGCATAAAAAGCCTGCCCGCAGGAGCAAGGATAAAACCTATGGACGGACCACTACTCTATTCTTTTTGAAACAGTCCAGCCGCCTTACTGCCACCAGTTTGTGCCAACTGGTTGTCACCAGTAGGCATTGATGCTGCCGCCCATCTGACAAAATCCGGATGCATGGGTTTATCGTTCTTTTCGCAGTAACGCACAACACGGGCTAACATCAAAAGCGATTGTGGCTCGGGCGTTTTATGGACAATTACAGTGCGGTCACTCGAACCATGAGTTGCGGGAGTAGCGAAAGCTACTATCAGGAAAATCAGAAACCCAAAAGAAGCAGCGATAATTAATATTTTCTGCTGAGTTTTCATCTATGCAATTCCTTAATAGAAAAACCCGCCAGCAGGAGAACCATAAATTTGGCTACGGGCCAAGTTGCGTAAGAATGATATGACGGCAAAAGTGGCCCGTTCAGGACTTCCTGAGCCTGTCCGAAATATGCACACAGAAAACTGACATTTTCTGCCAATAGGTGGGTATTAACCAGAGATCAGCCAGAACACGCACAAAAGAAAATGGCCGCATAAACGCACTTGTTGTAGCCGTGAGCGAAACTGAAGAGAAAGAGAGCAAACCCCTCGGGGAATCAAGTTTGGAGGATGACTCAACCCTTGGAGCCACGCTCCCTAAAAGAACATAAAACACTATTTAGGTTAAGCCGTGGCGGATGCACAGCGAAAAAAACACAGCCTCAATCTCACCCCCACGGCCAGATCGGGTGTCAACACAAGGCTGTGTTCTCTGGATGAGAGGAATGACGGCCCCTCACCCGAACGGTGGCGAGGGGTAGCTTGGGGACGAACGCCCTCGCAATTGAACTATATGACTCTAGGTAAAAGTTGTACATACACCAAGTATCGGCACCCGCATTTCACACTAGTAGATTAGGGTCAGAGCGAAAAATCAGCCAGAAAGCGAATGGGAGAAAATGCTATGCAGCCATTAATAACATGAGCTATAAGCAATATCAGCGGGGTCGCCAACACCCCCGCAGCGCACTGGTTCCAGTAACGCTAGCAGTGGGTGAAAGCACAGAAGAATGTCAACTACCTAACAGTAATTAGGCTAAGTGCCAAAGCAACGTTCTTACTTTACCCCTTTGCCTGCAATAACTCACTTATCTGAAGGGGAGGTTAGGGAATCAAGACAACGTTTTCTTGAGCAAAGGACACTCAACTCTCTTTAGAGGCGACCTTTTTCTCTTGCTCTAATGCTCGATGAAGATGAATCATTAGCTCTTGAATTGCTGACATTGAACTAGATTGTCGTACATCTTCAGTCGTCATAAAAAACTCACTGTCGGGTGGAATATAAAGCCGCCTAGATGATTGAAAAGGATTTTTACACTGGGAATGACAAGATTTCAATAAAAGGAGTTGTCAGACAATACAGCTATAAAAACCGTCGCCCTCTTCTGCCTACCATATCCCCGCCCTTCGCCGCTGACACAGTGATTGTTGGCAATGTGGTTGGCGTTCATGATGGCGACACGCTGACGCTACGCACTGCAAATGAAACGCTGGAGATGCGTCTGTTCGGTATTGATACGCCGGAACTGGGCAAACCATTTGGTAACAACGCCATGTAAACACTTTTAGCTCTTGCGTGTAAAAAGACTGCCACCATCAAGAGTAGTGGCGAAGATCGCTATGGCAGGACATTGGGGTATATATTCATTGAAGACCAAGCCATTAATACCATGATGGTGCGTACGGGAATGGCGTGGTGGTATCACGGGTATGACAAAACGGAAGAACTAGAAAACGCCGAAGATGCACGAAGGAAAACAAAATAGGCCTGCGGGCTGATAAGAACCGGATAGCACCGTGAGATTGGCGGAAGGGGAAACGGTAAAAATACGTTGCCCACTACCTGGTCACATGAGAACGCAACTTTATGGTCGTTGACCCCCAATAGAAAAAAAGAAGATGGCAATCACGACACTCGTAATGAAGTGAATGATCCGCCAACGTCGTGACAAGTTGTCGGCAAGGACAACTTTTGTAGAACACATTATCCCAAAGGCAATATAGAATATCCCCAACACAACAGCGGCCTGACCCGTCCACGTATATCCAGACCTCGGGTGGGATATCCACTCGCCCCTTCCCCCCGTCATATAAAGTCTTTGAAACAAGAGACCGTGGAGCCCCGTCCCAGTCAAGTAGGCAGCCAGCACAACTCCTACCAGCCAATCATCGGCACTGAATGCCTTGTCTTTTGGTTGGTCTGTGCGAACAATGCTGTCTGATCGAACTATTCGGTGAAGTCTTTTATGAATCATGTCAGACAAACTTTATAACGGGAAACGTTGCTTGCATTATCTATTCAGACACTTTGTTGTCAAAAAAACGCCACCCCTGTCTGAC
>DONH01000321.1 GCA_003509235.1 Planctomycetaceae bacterium | reverse complement strand
CTCGCTGCTCGTGATCTGTTCGATTACCTTTGGACTTTCTACTGCATATGGAGAGACAACCAATATTCTCTTTCTCGCAGGTGAGCGATCTCACAAATCGGGCGAGCATGAATTTAATGCTGGCTGCCAACTCCTTGCCAAAGCCCTCAACGAGCAAAGCGGCCTCGATGTTCATGCCAGTGTCATCAACGGTTGGCCCGCAGATGAGTCCGTCTTTAGCGATATCGATGCCGTCATCATTTACTCCGATGGCACGAAGGTTATTAGCCATGGTTGGGAGAAAGCCGATCAGCTTGCCAAGACTGGCGTCGGTTTGATGTTCATGCACTATGCCGTTCACCCGAGCCCTGAAGAAGGCGAACGTTTCTTTCGGCCTTGGATCGGTGCGGCCATGGAAACCGGTTGGTCAGTAAACCCTCACTGGGTCGCTGACCTTCGCGCGTTTCCCGAGCACCCGATATCCAACGGCGTCAATAACCTGGTCCGCGCCTACGACGAATTTTATTACAACATGCGATTTCAAAAAGATCGCGGCCAAGTCCTCGACCTCGTTACGGCCGTTCCGACCCCGGATCGGCTCAAACGTATCATTAACCTCTGGAACCAACACGGTGTCGATGGTATCGGCAAAACACAAACCCTGATGTGGGGAATTGAGCGCCAAGATGGTGGACGTGGTGTTGGATTCACTGGTGGCCACTATCACCGTAATTGGGCCATTGATGATTTCCGAAAAATTGTTCTCAACGCCATCGTGTGGGTGGCAGGTTTAGACGTTCCAGAAAACGGTGTCACCTCCAAAACCCTGACCGGAAAAGATCTCAATGCGAATCTTGATGTATATCCAACAGAGAACCCATGGATTCCTCTTCCCAATGTCGAGGAATTTATGAAGCTTCCCGCCGCCACAAATGTTTCCATGGAGGCCTACAATGCCGCGGCGGCCGCGAAAAAGAAGCAACTTACGAAAAAGCGAAAAGCTGCAAAGAGCTGATACGTAAGAGGGCGTTGAAAAAAATTATTGAAGAATGATTTGTAATCACTAAGCAAGAGACTCAAAAACAGTAAAGGGATTTTATCATGCCACGATCTTTATTTTTTTGCACAATCACTTTCTTTACAGGATTTTTGAGTTGCTGCTGGCTTCATAATGCACATGCAACAGAATCCGTAAACGTCGATAACTTTGTCCGTGCCGAAACTGACCTCACGTTTAAACGGTACGTCGACCAAGGAGCCTTTGGTAAATTTTTCCACATACGGCAGCCAACCCCTATTGATAAACAAGACGTTATAAGGATGAATCGTGATACTCTTTATTCTGCTGGAGTTTTTGATCTTGATGCCTCACCACTCACTGTCATCAAGCCAGATTCTGATGGTCGCTTTCTTTCCATGCTGGTTATTAATCAAGATCATTCGATGCAGCCAGTCGTCCATGAAGCAGGAATATTTGAGTTTTCACGAAAAAAAATTGGTACTCGCTACGTCTTTATTCTTTTCAGAACATTTGTTGATGCGAATGACCCAAAAGATATTGAGGCTGCAAATTCTCTGCAGTCTAAAATTGCTTCTAAACAGTCTGACAAGGGGAGTTTTGACATTCCGGACTGGGATGAGACATCGCTTGAGAAAGTGCGGGACGCGATAAATATCTTGGCATCAACCAAGCCGAACACCAATGGAATGTTCGGTGACAAAGCAAAGTTGAATCCCATCAGTCATCTTCTTGGAACGGCCTATGGTTGGGGCGGGAATCCTGAAGAAGCTGCCACGTATGTGAATGTCGTACCTAAAAAAAATGATGGTAAGACTCCATATGAATTAGTTATTACTGAACAGGTTCCTGTAGACGGATTTGTCTCAGTGACTGTTTACAATGCAAAAGGTTTTATGGAGAAAAACAGCCTGAACGCTTACTCGGTCAATAACGTGACAGCAGAGAAAAACTCAGATGGTACCGTCACCATTCACTTTGGTGGTGATCCTACGAGCTCCAACTACCTGCCAATCACCCCGGGCTGGAACTATGTCGTTCGCATGTATCAGCCAAAAAAAGAAGTCCTTGATGGTTCCTGGACATTTCCTGATCCGCAACTATCTAAATAAGATAATCTGGATTTATCAAGGAAAGTATTTAAGTCACCAATCGCTCACTTTCTTAAGGATCTGGGCCACACACATGTTTTGATTGAGTCCCTAAAACCAACTGTGAAGTTGAATAGATACAAACGATTAAGTGATTTCTCTAGGACTCGGTATCGGACAAACAAGGGTATTGACAACCATTCACTATGTTCAAATCCTCCTTCATTCACATTTTCTTGATTCCTCTTTTTCTCACTCCAGCATGTGCAGAAGAGGCGTGGCAAGTCACAGAAAAAGCGTGGGAGGCGTTCGCTGATGAAGACTGGGATGCTGTTGAAACACTCGCCAGTCGAGCCACAAAAAGATGGGGAGCAAAGGCCAAAGAGATTAACAAGACCCTGATCGCATTTCCCTCTGCAGATAAAGCCAAAAATTTTGCCAACCTTAACGAATTAGCAACCATCACGTTTCTTAAAGGTGAGGCACTTCTTAAGAAGGGTGATACAGACGGCGCTCTTGCTGCCTACTACACCCTGCTTGCCGACTACAGTTTTGGACAATGTTGGGATAAGAAGGGCTGGTGGTGGCAACCAGCGACAGCTGCAAAGGATCAGATTGCGAGACTAGCACCCATTAACCAAGTCGATATTCATCTCGATACCGCTCCAATAAAAAAGTCACTTAGACTGCCTGGAAAAAAGGGAATCTGTTTCACGCTTCGACAAAAAGATAATGACGGTTCTTGGGAAGAAAATATCCCAAAAATACAAGCGATAAGACCGTATTGGAATTATTCGTGGGATACGGCACTGATCGAGCAACAGCCCACCGATAGTGCATTCTTACCAATGGTTTGGGGCGCTTGGGAAGCAGACGAATTGCGCGGGCGTTTGAACAAGCACATTGTCCCGAAGATCAAGTCGGGCGACGTACATCGGATATTAGGTTTCAATGAGCCGGACAAACTCGAGCAAGCGAACATGCCTTATACCGAAGCTTTAAAGTATTGGCCCATATTGGAGTCACTTCATGTACCTCTATGCAGTCCGGCTTGCGCGAATCCGTTAAGCGATATTGATGACAGTACACAGGGTGTGAGAGGAACATGGATGCGTGACTTTATGAAGGCGGCTGACAAACGTGGGTACCGAGTAGATTACATTGGTGTGCATTGGTATGGAGGTGCAAGTCCTATCGCATTCAAACAGCGGATGATAAACATCTACAAAGCGTACGGGCAGAGGCCCTTATTGATTACGGAGTTTGCTCTTGCAGACTGGGGTGCAAAAACACCAGGAGAGAATTCCATCACGCAAGAAGATGTCCTTGCATTTATGCAGAACGTACTGCCCTGGATGGAGCAGCAGAACTGGATTGCCGGCTATGCCTGGTTCTCGTTCGAAATCGACGACCCGAATGGCTGCTCTTCCGCACTCTTTGATGATGACGGCAATCTGACGGCAAGCGGCCAGTTTTATCAAAGTGTCACAAACGAAGATCCTAATGGCGACCAGAGTCTTGCGTTGTAGGCCATGCACCATGACCATACAGAAGAACCGAGACGGAATGAAGTGGCCGGGGCATAATCAGCTGAACACCGTGTTGAGTTGTGGGCTGGATTCAAGATAGGTAACGCCCCCATCTGGAGAGTTCCACTCAGTTGCTTTTCGTTTAAACTGACAGAGGAGTGTTGTCGGCCATTCATGACGTCTTGATTCTGGCCTGACTCTGAAATTAATTTTATTGGGTTTTGAAATGAGAACGATAACGTTGTGCATGGTTTTTGGAGCCCTCCCTTATCTGACAAATTGTGCTCGCAGTGATGATATTCCAGAAGGGAAAATCTACTCCTACAAAAAGGAAGACGGCGTAACTCGGGAAATGGAAATCCATTTTCCAAAGGGTCATGATGCTGCCACTGAGTTAGTTCCAGGTATCATCATGTTTCATGGTGGAGGGTGGGGTGGGGGAAAGAGAGACCAATTTCGCTATCTCTGCCATTACTTCGCAAACCGCGGGTTCGTGGCAGCAACCGTGTCGTATCGGCTGGCGACGAAAGCAGATAACAGGAAGGGCTCTCGAAAACGTGTCTGTATAACAGACGCCAAAAGTGCTATTCGCTGGTACAAAAATAATGCTGAAACACTCGGCATAGATCCACAGCGTATTATTGCCGGGGGTGGATCAGCCGGTGGTCATGTGAGCTTGCTTGCAACGACGAACCCTGAATTAAATGACCCACAGGACAACAGAGAGCATGACACATCAGTCGTAGCATATCTTTTGTTTAACCCAGCCCTGGGAATAGCGGATGCCAAAGATTCTGAAGTCGACTTCCTGCAACATATCCCTCCCAACTTTTCACCAGCTATCGTCTTTTTTGGAAGTGAAGATGAAAAATGGTTGAAGGGCTGGAATGCTGCGTATGAGAAAATGCAGTTGCTCAATATTCACTCTGTTGAGTTTTGGATTGCGGAGGATCAGGAACACTCCTTCTTCAACAAGCAGCCTTGGCAAGACATGACAATCCGTGCATCAGATGAATTCTTGAAGAATCTTGGTCTTATCAAGGGTGAACCGACGCTCGTGCCACCGAAGACTCAGGGAAAGCTGGTGAAAAAAAATTCGTAATTCTTGTATTGTAAGACCAATACTTATGAGGAAACGAAAAGCTTTTTGTCCAAGCACCCGCGTGTATTGAGACGAGCAAAAACATAAGGAACATGCTCAAAAAAATGGCAGAGAATCGGGTGTACTCGTGCTCGAGAAGCTTCTCGTACTTGTCACTCTCTTTTCGCGACATTGGGACTTTTTTGGCGACTGCTGACAATACAAACTGGCTACACAGGTTTGGTATGCCGTCATTCAATTAAGAATTAGGTGAGTGGATTACAGATGATTTCTGGAGAGAGAATCAAAATCGCCCTACTTGTTTTCATAAGTATTCTTGAATCATTTTCCTTTCTATCTGCACAGGAGTTGTCTCTCGACACACTGTCACCCGGACTGAATGAGATACGGATTGAACATCATGGGCACTCTCGACGATTATTAATTACAACGCCAAATTCATTTAAATCGGACACTCGCTACGCAACCTTGTTATGTTTTCATGGTGCCGGTGGGAAAGCAGATGGCCAGAGCATACGGTGGGGTCACCATGCTGACTCTCGAAAACTGCTTGTGGTGAGTTGTGAAGCAATTCAACCAATGGCCAAGTGGAATTTCAAGGATCAGTTTCATGATATTGACCACGACGATGTCGGATTTGTCACCGGTGTGATCGAGGCGTTGGTCACTGCGGGAGTGACTGACCCCCAAACGATTTACGCAACGGGACACTCAAGCGGTGGGCTATTCTGTTATCGTCTGGCCAAGCAAACGGATTTATTTGCAGCCCTTGCTCCAATGAGTTGTGGTATGACGAAGGGAGATCATACGCCAGAAAATGGAACGCGACCAGTCTCAATTTTCCAAGTCATAGGTGATCAAGATAAAAGCTTTCACGGGTCTTCCGATCCTAAAGTGACGATGTATTCGGCAGATGAACGAATAAATATCTGGCGAATGTTTAATCGATGCGACCCCCGACCGACCATCAATCGGCCATTCAAGAAAATCACTCTTCGCACATATATCAACACAAATGGTATCGAAGTTGTATTGTGTACAGTAGCAGGAGAGGGCCATCACATACGGCACGAATTGCGTGACAAAACAGACCTAATTGCACTCAACTTTTTAATGAACCACAGACAGAATGCAGATCACAAAAAAGACAAATAGAACTCAAACGAGTGTGTGCCAAAAGAATCATTCGTAGACCGTGGTTTCTATATCTCAAGAGCCAGCCCACGCTGAGAGGAATGTTGGCGAAGTGTTTCTGACGGAAGCTCACCAAATATTTTTTGATAACGATTTGCAAATCGACCGAGTTCAGTGAATCCATGAGCGCAAGCGATATCTGTTACACGAATTGATTCATCTTTTGCCCGTTTGAGATCTACATAAGCCCGGCAAAGACGCCTCTGTGTGAGAAACTGGAGGGGACTTTTTCCAACTATGGTTTGAAACGCAACCTCAAGTGTTCGCCGGCTTACGTTTGCATTAACGCAAAGATCACAAACGGTTACCGGCTGAGATTGAAATGCATCTGCATATGTGAGCGTCATTTCAACGACTTGCTTTGAGCGTGACTCTGTCAGTTGACTTACCTCGGCTGGCTCCAGCAGAGAACGGACAGCAGAGAGTAACTCACTTTCGAACTGTTGTTTCGGTACCTTTTCAGGACACGATACAGCCCGATTCAAAAGTCGACAAAGCCGTTGTGACCACCTTTGACTCTGCAGTGGATGAATTTTGAGGAAAAAAGAATTCTGAGGATTAGCAATATTCTCAATATTGAGTACCTCGCCCACCACTTCCTTGCTTAATTTCTCGAGACACCACTGTCGGTCAAGAATCATCACAACATGACGCTGTCCTGCATCAAACGTCGCGTGAATTGTTTTCCCTGATTGACTAATTGGCATGACTCCGTCCGAGATTGATCTCCCCCACCACCTTGAATCTGTTTCCATGATCGGGAGACAGAAAGCCAGGCGGTCTCCTCGTAGAGTACCTAGGTTGTGAGAACGAGCACCATATTCCTCAACATAAAGCGCTGAAAGCTCGGTGCCGGCGAATTGAACTTGACGACTAAATGCGCCTTGATTGAGTTGCACTGTTTCGTATTCATAGAGAAGACGAAGAACTTGATTATCCTCTGCTGGATCGAGTGTCTGGACTTGACCCGCGAGCAGGTGCGAGATTTGGCACGCAATACTTTGATCTGCAGTCGACATTATTTCTCACTCACTGGACACCAACTGACTTCATTCTAGTAGTGAATAAACGTAGTTTTTCAGTAATACATCTTCCCTGCAACTGATCGGTAGCAGAGCCGTAAAACATCTGTTATCTGGCATACATTCTTACTATCAACGGCTTTCGATCAGGCACACATATAAAACAGACATCTTCTATCTGAGTTCTTTTCTTCCTGTACTAAAATCCTTCACGATGACAGCTCGATCATATTCATCGCCCAGCACTGTATAGGCCACATATGTAAGTGTTTCTCCTTCGACACTGATCACCTGGTAGAACTGGGTCTGCTCGCCTTTTTTATCTCGGCTGTACCCGTCCACTGCATATCCTCTCATCTGCTCATCATCTATACGATACTGTTTAGGTCCACTCACTGATGTAACATAGACAGTTCCAAGGTCATTGCTTGCACTACCATCAGCAGTTCGGACTGGCACGTGTCCACGAGCGTAGGTGTGATCATGACCATTTAACACCAGATCAACACCATACTTATCGAGGAGTGGTTTCCAATGGTCACGAGCAAACTGAAAATTACGGCCCTTGGCAGGTGAAAACACCGAGTGATGGCAGGTGACTATTTTCCACTTTGCAGTCGTATTCCCTAACTGTTTTTTGAGGTACTCGGTCTGCGCCTCCAAGTCATCATTCGAGTTAAG
>DONH01000273.1 GCA_003509235.1 Planctomycetaceae bacterium | reverse complement strand
TGGGTTCAAAATCGTTTTAGGAAGGCATCAACGTTCAACAAACGATTTTTCATTGCAAACTACTGCCCGCTTGTCTTTATGGAAGAGTCTGGTCGTAACCGCACACCAGACAAACTTCCTCCCCAAGAGCGTGAACCGCTCTTTCTGGCATGTGATGAAGCACTGCGACGGCTCGTGAAATGGTGTCAGCCAGAATGTGTCATTGGTATAGGAAAATTTGCTGAAGTGAGGGCTGTGGCTGCACTAGGTAAAACCGATAGAGCCATCGGTACGATTCTGCATCCCAGCCCTGCAAGCCCCGCTGCAAATCGAGGATGGCAGGAACAGGCAGAAAAGCAGTTGCACCAACAGGGCATTAAACTTCCATAATATGTGGCGAACACGAAATGAGGCCGTCAATTTCGTAACATACCGAATGAATCCTTAAGTTACAGAAAACATTGCCGACTTGAGCCACCATTGGTCAAAGCACATCCGGCTGTACTTGCCGAAAAAGATTCTTGAAGACCGCACTGATGAGCACAGATTTTGAAAAAATTGGTTTTTGGAAGCCACTCACGGCCTTCGATACTGTGCTGCATCCCCGCCGTTGGCGACACGTATTTCGTTTTCCGATAAGTATTCGGTTTGAAGACTCCGAATGGTCTCAGCACCCTTCAGTCATTCGGTGGACCTATTCACAACACTCACATGAAAAACGTCTCCTACTTACTTTTACAAGTGAGAATACTTACAAGGACCTTTCTTATCGATGGCGGAATATAGCGAATGCATTAGGTCGATTAATCAGGCATTCTCCGAAAATAGAATTCAGCGATATACCTGTTGACGTAAGTGACTGTACAGATCCTTCAGTCCCCGAAAATACATTTCGATTTGCCAAATTATTCAGTGACCCTCACGAACTGATACCAAATCCATTTTTGCTTAAAAGAACTCGCCGTGCATGGCGTTCCATCAAGTGGAAACGCAAACAAGACTCGCTGTACTTTCGGGGCGCTCTTACTGGCCCCTTACAATCCGTTGACAACTCACGGGTTGCAGCATGTCTGGCTGCAAAGAAAATCATGAACTCTGACTGCGGTTTATCGGACTTCCCACAAACACCACCCTCTTTTCTCACCACGCTCAGGTCACAAGGTTTGTGTGTAGAGAAAGATCCAACGAAGACACTAAACAAGCATCGCTACCTATTAGATATTGATGGAAACACCTCTTCATGGCACAGGTTTTGGCTGATCGGAACGTTCGGGTGTGTTCCAATTCGATTTGAGACAAAGTGGGTTGAGTATTGGCATAAAAATATTAAAGAAGGAAAACACTTTTTATATGCCAACCGTGAAACACTCGCCGAAATTGTAGATTTCTTACGAAAGCACCCTGAAAAAGCGATGTCCGTTGCCAACAACGCCTCAGAATTTATTCGAAATGAATTATCACCTGTTCGCGCACAAAAATCCTTCGAAAAGGCGTGGCTGGGTCGAATCCATTCATGCTACTGACTTTTACAAAATTGCACTCGTTTTTGATTGTACGAGCCCTAGTGATGACTCAATATCCGTCAGCCCGCACTCATAAAATAACAGCGGACTTATAAATCTGCTGGGCTGCTACTCATTTTTTACGCTTGCCGTACTCAAATTTCTGGTTTTGGCATTGGAAACACTGAGTTGGCTGAGGTCTGTTGAAGTAAGACCTTAACGGCTGCGGCAACAACATCTGGTCGATTTTCAGCTAGATCAACGGTCTCACCTGGATCAGTTGCCAAGTCATAGACTTCCCACGGGGTTTGCTCAGCCTTTTTTCGCTTCAGGTTCCTGCGTACTGCCTTCATGTCGCCAAGCCGAACTGCCATCTGTCCTCCATATTCCGGAAAGGTCCATAGGAGTGGTGAGGGACGAGGATCGAGAGATTTCTTTTTCGTTAAAAGATGCCACAAAGAAACACCGTCAAGATGGTCAGGTTTCTGAATTCCTACGATATCGCACACTGTCGGAAAAATATCTGGAAACCACGCCGGGGCATCAATACTTCGACCGGCCCCAACGTCTCCTGGAAGCCTAACGATGCACGGCAC
The DNA here is from genome assembly GCA_003509235.1 of Planctomycetaceae bacterium. GTDB lineage: Bacteria > Planctomycetota > Planctomycetia > Pirellulales > UBA1268 > UBA1268. The sequence continues at coordinate 3,280 of DONH01000273.1, read as the reverse complement.
TCGTAAACCTCCCTCGTAGACACTTCCTTTGTAACCACGCAAATTCAACGTACTGTCAAAGAAAGAGGCATCAACACCACCTATATGCAAGTTCGGCTCACCGCGACCCTCGTGTGTGGTACCGTTGTCACTTGTGAAAATTATGACGGTTCGGTCCATGAGGCCCGCTTTATTCACTGCTGTAACCACCCGCCCAACATGGTCATCGAGTTCAGCAATCATTGCTGCGTACCCAGCTCGCGGCCGCGGATGTGGGAGATATGCATTCCCACCACGATATGGTGTGTTGTCCCAAGACTCCGGAAAGCGATTCACCGTTTCGATAGGTGGATGCATCGCAACATGTGGCTCGGTAAACGGACAGTAGAGAAAAAACGGTTTTTCAGCATGGTCGTGTATGAATTGTTCTGCCTCGGCAACAATTGGCCTCGATGCATACGTCTCTGCAATCCAGTCTTCCATTCGAACTTCACCTTCAGGCTGTTTTTTATGACCCGGAATCGGATGATCGTTCAGGTGTACTTTGTCAGCATTTCGCCAAAGACTCTCGGGATAGAAACTATGTGCAACTGCCTGGCAGTTGTATCCAAAAAAAAGATCAAATCCTTGGTTATTTGGGGCACCGGTACTACCAACAGGTCCAAGTCCCCACTTCCCCATTGCGCCTGTTGCATACCCAGCGTTTTGCAATAATTCAGGAAACGTAATCGTTTCAGATCGAATGGGATATTGGCCCTCATCGAATTCAGGAAAGGCTGTTTTCGCCTGCCGATTGCCACGAATTTCGGCATGGCCCAAATGGAGGCCCGTCATGAGAACACATCTTGATGGCGCACACACTGGCGCACCAGCATAAAACTGGGTAAATCGTTGGCCAGAGACAGCGAGGCGATCAATGTTTGGAGTCGGAATTTTTTTCTGACCATAACAACCAAGCTCTCCCCACCCCAAGTCATCAGCAACAATAAGCACGACATTCGGTCTGGCGGCTACGCTTTGAGAAGCTGAAAAACTGATTCCAGCACACAGTAACGTACAGAGCAACAGACGACAGAAAAGTTTCATTTGAGACTCCCTACCACAACACGGTTTATGAGTAATCAAAAAAAGAATACAGCAGCGGAACTCATTTTTTGGTTCTTCCATTTCAAGACCTGACAGAAAAATATCTAAGCAAATACAGGCCGATTAGGAAAGTGCATGGACTAATGATTGTGTTCTAGAGGTTTTCTTTAGCCACAGAACTTGACACTGGAACAAAACCAAGCCTTGCTGATGCCGGTAGGCGGTTATTGAGGCGTTCTTTGTTGCCACGAAGCCAACCAAGAGGGTGGCCTCGCCATGTGGCAACAACCCAACCAAGTGGCCCAGCTGGAAGTGACAATCCTTGGACGAAGTTTTGGGCTTCGCGATCACTTAGTTCATACGTTAAGCAGGGCCTCCAATACTTATCCCTCCGCAAAGCAAGCGCATGTGACGGAAGCCAATGTTTAGCGGGGCGATAGGCAATTTCACTATGTCTTCCACACGGCATCTCAAGACATCGCTCAATGTCCTGTGGCAATTCTGCCAAATGGTTCGCCTGTTGAATCCTATAACCACCACGCGTGCCACCAACAGTGTCTTCACCTACTACCAGAAGATCTTCTTTCATCTCCTTCTTACTTGAATATCTCTGATTTACAATCGGTTCCCCCATCAAACGCAAGCGAACGGCGTAAGCCCCTGCGCATCGATCACGATGCGGATACAAGCGATATCCGCCTGGTGAGCGTGGAGTCTGCCATGTTTGTAAATCAGCAACTGTTTCCACACACCAGCCATCATGTGTAGCAAGAAAAGTCTCGATGACGTCTTCGTTTTCGTCCGGTGCAAACGTGCACGTAGAGTAAACGAGTCGGCCACCGGGCCGTACAAGTTGTGCCGCTGCTGAAACTATCCGCTGTTGTCTCGCTGCAGAATGGGTTACTTGAGACTCTGTAAAAGCCGCAAAAGACTGCTTCGCTTTCCCAACGAGCATTTGGCCTGTGCAGGGGGCGTCAACAAGCACAGCATCAAACTGTTTTGTCCACTGGGGTTCCAACCGTTCAGGATCTTTTGATGTGATGCAGTAACGAGGAAAACCAACTCGTGCAAGATTGAAATCAAGAGCTGGGAGTCGCCCTCGAATTGGTTCATTTGCCAACAGAAATCCACTGCCAGGCCCTACCTGTTCAAGGATTGCTGAAGCCTTCCCGCCTGGGGCCGCACACACATCTGCAACCCACTCATGCGGCTGGACATCGAGAAGACGGAGGGCCAACATAGATCCTGCATCCTGAATAAAATATGCAGCAGCAGCATGTTCAAGGAAGCGCCCTGGCTGATGTGTTTCACTACAAAAAAAACCTACCGGATACCATGGCACTGATTCTGTAGAAAACGGAAGAAATACTTCTTCCGCTGGCCCATGTGCTTGCGGCAACCGTATCCGAATGGCTTTTGGTGGTCGTTCTCGAAGTGCCTCTGCCAACACGACTTGTTCACTAGAAGAAAGCACACAATCCAGATTCCCCAATGGGGGGACGACGCTGGCTTTCTGCTTGTGACGATGTTGCTTTTTTTGTTTTGACATCATACAGATCTTACAGAGGCAAACACCTTTACGATCACACCGTCTAATCTTGGGTCGCAGGAATTAAGTCGATGAGCGTGAATTGTCGAACTCCAACAACAGTCGCCGTCAGAACGCCATCTTGAATAACTTGTTTGATATTGCCTGACATGAGACACATACTGCTCACCAAAATAACGCTCGCCGCTATCTCAAAGATGAACTTTATCCGGCAAAGAATCGACCTGCAAAAAACCCTACCCAGACAGCCGCCAAACCACAGATCGTTGTTCCAACCATGTAAGCTCCGGCAAGGGCTGGCCTCCCCTCTTGAAACAACTCGTATGACTGAAATGCAAAACTCGAATACGTTGTAAATCCTCCGAGAAATCCTACCAACAATATTGTTTCAAGACCTGCGGGCACGTTCATCCGACCACGGCCGAAGGCTACAATCAATCCAAATAGAAAACTACCGCACAGGTTGACTAGAAAAGTTCCCCAAGGGAAGTCACGACCACACAAACGAACGGCTAGCATAATCACCAGGACACGCGAGAGTGTGCCAAGGCCTCCACCTACTGCCAGCCAGATTGCGTGCGAAAATGTCATGAGTATCTCTAGTGCAACTTGAGAGAGTTTGTGATTGGAAACAACAATCTGATTTAGGCAGGGCGGGAGAAACCA
>DONH01000044.1 GCA_003509235.1 Planctomycetaceae bacterium | reverse complement strand
ATAAGAGGTTGTGGAAAAGTGGACATTGCTGAGACCGTTGAAACAATCCAAATAATCGCTGTCGCAGTCCAAATACCAAAAGTCATCTCTAGATCGATAAAACTCGTCCAAATCCATGCCGTGATGATGCAGAGATTCAGACAAATTGCGAAAGCAGCGGCTAAAATAAGGCCAGCCCAGCTTCCTCGAAGCCATGCCCAAGGTAAGCCAGGCCAAATGAGCGTAAGTGAGCGGAGGAATGACACGAACGACCGGCCTTTCAAATTTATTGGTCTGAGTTAAAGAACAAGTGAGAGTCTAGGGATCAGGTAGACTTAAACCAATGGCGAGTCGTAAGGGAGAAAACTCAGAAATGGAAGAAATCGAGTCTGAGAACAATGGCTCAGTAGTGGGAATTTGGAGAACACTCGATGCTTCGGCGAACCGCAGTGCCGAGGCAGTTCGTGTATTGGAAGATATTCTCAGGTTCTGTCTGAACGACGCTTTTCTTTCTAGGGAGGCAAAAGCAATTCGGCATGAACTAGCTGTTATTTTTGCGAGAGAAGATCTTCAGGCACGCATTCGGCTTCGTGATGTCTTACGAGATGTTGGGGTCAGCAGTAAGGTTGCTAGAACTCCACCACGTACAGAAATGCAACATCTGTTTGCTGCAAACGCTGCCCGTGCGAGCCAGTCAATCAGAAGTTTAGAAGAATGTAGCCGATTGGTTGTGCCTGCAATTACTGCAGCGTTTGAACAATTACGCTACCGAATCTATACGCTCGAGAAGGCGGCGATGACAATCATCACGAGCCAGAATAGGTTTGCCGACATCAGTCTATGCGTGCTTCTTGATGTCGATCAGCCAGAAACGGAGTTCAAAACACTGGTGGGCCAACTCCTGTCTGCTGGTGTTAAAATGATTCAGTTGCGAGACAAAAAAGCTAATACGGCATTGCTTTGTGATCGTACAAAAACAATCAATCAACAAGCCCAGCAGCACGCAGAGCTGACTGCAGGAAAAAGATGTATTGTTCTCGTAAATGATCGAGCAGATGTTGCCGTTGCTGCAAATGCAGATGGCGTCCATCTTGGTGAAACTGATTTGCCCGTTAATCTAGCCCGTAAGGTTGGTGGTCATGAGTTCATTATCGGGCGTACCGCTCATTCTATTGATGAAGCAAAGCAGGCAGTACGAGATGGCGCTGATTACCTTGGAGTTGGTCCATGTTATCCAAGCATCACCAAACAGTTCAAAGAGTTTGCCTCAGAAACATTCCTTCGGGATGTTTCTGAAGAGATACGATTACCGGTCTTTGCAATTGGTGGCATTACATCTGACAATCTTGACCGACTTATTCATTTGGGAGTGAAGCGGGTTGCAATTGCGAGCAGTATCACTGGTGCAGCGGATCCAGGTGAGGAGTCTCGTCGAATTTGTTCATTACTCCACGCTACAGGGCATCAGCCGCAGGAAGTTGTTTCAGTGAGCGAGCAACAGATTGTGCAATTTCCGTCTCCATAGAAGGAGAATAGCCGGTCCAAATAGCGAGTATCTTCTGGTCAGACCCAATCAAATAGGTTGTTGGATAGGCGCGAAAACCAAATGCTTCGGTAAAGCGGAGGCGGGTGGCACCAGTTGGGTCTGCCCAAGGGGAGAGCGCAATTCTCGTGGCTGAAAGGAAAGTTTCTGTTTCACGGCGTAATTGATCAAGATCATCACGTTTCCCCCCACCGCATGACACAGCAATCAATTGAAAGCGAGGTTCATCTATGAGCCGTGACGCAAGCCTTGCAAGCCCTGGTAATTCTTGGCGACAAGGAGGGCACCAAGTGCCCCAGAAATTGAGAAGTGTGATCTTTCCAGAAAATGTGAGTGTTTCGTCTTTGGCATCAAGTGAGACGAGTGAAATTTTTGGTACTGATTTACCAACGTGTTGCCGTGTTTCTTGATTTTGTCCGAGATTGCAACCAATAATTGCAAAGGAAACAAGAACCAGAGGAATCAACTGGTGATGAGTACGTGTCATGAGGCTATCTGTTGGTCCTGAATGTGTAGACTAAGCATGAATATCATAAACGAAGGGTCTCACGAGTGTACGAAGTAGAACTCAAATTTTACCTGGCTGATGTTGATCGCGTGGTTGAACGTCTAGACACAATGTCTGCGTGCTTTCGAGACCGCATGGAGCAGATCGATCGGTATTTTTCCCATCCAGTGCGCAATTTTCGCAAAACAGATGAAGCGTTACGTCTTCGGAAAGTTGGTGATGTTGTGGAATTGACGTGGAAAGGTCCGCGGGCTGATACATCAGCAAAAGTTAGACGCGAAATTGAGCTTGGGGTTACGCCTCAAGGACCAACGGGGCAGACAACCGTTGCTGCGTGGACAGAATTGCTTGAGTCCCTTGGTTTTTACCAGGTCTTCGAGGTTGCAAAGACACGACTTCCTGGACGTGTTCATTGGCATGGCAGTGACGTCGAAATAGCGATCGATGCCGTTGCCAATCTAGGTAGCTATGCTGAATTTGAGATCATCGCTGGAGAAGGTGAAGTGCCACTGGCCCGAGATTGTATCGAGTCTTTGGCACGCGAACTGGGTTTAGAAAATCCTG
>DONH01000078.1:3533-3724 GCA_003509235.1 Planctomycetaceae bacterium | reverse complement strand
AGGCGAGCGCAGGGCATCAGCCCAGCGAGATGGAAAGGTCGATCACTGGCCAGTCGCCCATGGCGCCAGACTGTTTGCCGGCCACGCAAGCGGCCCGCCTTCGGTGGGACCCTGGTGGTTGGCGCAAGGGGGCAGCGATCCGAACCTACTCACCGATGAAATGCAATCCTGCTTTCTGCAGCAGCTGATCC
>DONH01000078.1:0-3221 GCA_003509235.1 Planctomycetaceae bacterium | reverse complement strand
TTTCTGCAGCAGCTGATCCCCATCAATTGCCTGCAGAGCCTGGCCGACAAACTCCAGGCGAAACGCCAGGAGAGGGGGCAGTGGTTGAAAACGCATGATCTTGAACAGCTCTATAGGCAATGCGAAATCCCGGCACACCAATGGAGCCTTGTCACCAGCTTGCTTGAGAAAATGGCGATTGTGACTGCAGCCCACCAATGACATCTCGAAGGCTGCTTTTTGTCTGCTACCCGGACACCAACCATCCAATAGGTGGGGTGAAGCAGATTTATCGGCAAGTGGAACTACTCCACAAGGCGGGTTGGGACGCGTACGTTCTTCAGGAGAAACCAGGATTCAGGCCAGACTGGTTCAGGAGCGAGGCCCCCGTCCTCGATCTGGAGTCTTACAAAGCGAGCCCACCTAGTGCTGACAAGGACCTTTTGGTGCTCCCGGAAACATGGCTAACGAATGTACCCAGCTACCTGCCAGGCATTCCCAAGGTGATATTCAACCAGAACGCCTTTTACACCTTCGGACTAGCCGGTGACTGCGATAAACAAACCCTTGACCTTTACGGCCACAGCGATATCAAAGCAGTAGTGACCGTGTCTAACGACAGCCGTGACTTGCTGATCGAGGGATGCGGGATACCTGCAGAGCACTGCTTTGCAGTGATCAACGGCATTGACAGCAAATTGTTCCATGCACCGGAAGTGAAACATCGTCGAGTGGTGTTTCTAGGGCGGAAACACGTGGATCACGCTCGAAAAGTGGCGTTAATGGCCAGTCGACGGCCAAAGCTGAAGAACCTGATCTTCCAGGAGTTACCGAAGATGCAACACAAAGACGTGGCAAATGCCCTACAAAAGGCATTGCTATTTCTGAGCTGCGGCCATCCAGAAGGCTTCGGTCTGCCATTGGCAGAGGCGATAGCATGCGGTTGCCTGGTAGTGGGTTATCACGGCCTAGCCGGCCGCGACTTCGCTCTGCCACACATGCAAGTGGTGGAGTTCGGGGATCTGCTGGGACTGCTAAAGGGCATAGAGCAGGAATTGGATCGATTTGATGCAACTCCAGAAGAAGTCATCCAAGAACGACTTGCCGCGTCAAAATCAATACTTCAAACCTACAGCCTGGAAGCGGAACGGGACTGCTGCCTGAGAACATGGAGTCAAGTATGTCAATGAAGTCGGTGAACCGAGTACGAAGGTACGACGGTCGGGAACTAGGTTCTCAGCCGCACATAGTAGTCCTGGGAAGCAGCAAAGTAGGAAATTTTGTAGTAACACTTCCACTTTTGAGACTGTTGCGCAAGAAATATCCTGGCTCGCAGATAGATTTTTGGGGCACAGAAGCAACACGAGATTTTGAAATGGCTCTTTGCGACAAGGGAAACCCAATAAACTGGCGATACTCATGGGATGAACCACAACAGGGAGGAGAAGTTCAAGGACGACTGTTCAGCATCGCAAAGGCTATAAAAGAACGAGAAAGTATAGCTGGAAAAGTAGACCTAGCAATTAACTGCGATGGATTCAACCCATTAACACAAACTCTTTGCAGTTGGATCGAACCAAAATGGGTGGCAGGTGCAAGCCTCAACGAAACAGGACGGTCAACATTGGCGTGGGGGGATGCGCCAGAGCAAAAGTTCCTTGCAGATCAAGACTGGAATTCAAGAGCATTTATAGATAGATATTCCAAAATATTCGATAGCAACTACATTGCAGAGCTTTTGTGCCGCATGGTACATCTAAAACCGACACAAGATGACTTAATGGACATCGATTTACCATGGTGCGATCCACCCTTTACAACTCCAAAAGTACTTATACATATCACAACCACACGGGCAGCGAAAATCTGGCCCATACAGGAGTGGAATCATGTGCTCAAGTGGTGCGAAGATCGTCAAATAGATGTAGGACTGATAGGCGCACCACCGAAAAGACAAATAAGCGAATACAATGCTGGGATTGGTGAAGAAGAACTAATTAGAGAATATCCAGATACACTGATCGATTTAAGAGGTAAAACCTCATTGATTCAGCTCGCCGGTGCTTGCAAAGAGGCAAAGGCAGTAGTGAGCGTAGATGCGGGACCGATGCATATTGCGGCAGCAGTGAGAACACCCACTTTAGCTGTTGTAGGAAATGATAAAGAAGGAGATGGGGCTAGCCCGATAAGTCTTTGGCTCCCGCGAAGTAGTGTACTGGAACGAACAGTAAGCACAAAAACCTGCACACGGTGTTGTGAAAATCGATTTAAAAACGACGAATGCATTGCAGATGAACATGTGTGCATGCAGGGGGTAAGTGCTCAACAGGTCATAAGTTGGCTCGACATCAAACTAAAATGAATCTTCTGATAGTAACAAACATTTATCCGCAGCAAGAGCTTGGTGGATACGGAAGATCAATTGCAGATTTCGCGTGGGGGCTACAAAATCGGGGACACAATATTCAAGTATTGACAAGCGATGCACCTGAACTAGGGATAGGAAGCAAAGTAGGCCCCAGCCACGAGCCTGTTGATAGAAGCTTGAAACTAAAGGGAAGTTATTCAGGCGGGGTAAAACACATGAAGGACACAAGAGAAAGAAGAGAGACAGATCAACACAATGCAAAAATAATAAGGCATTGGTTAGAGAAGATATGCTGGGATGGAATACTGATCGGCAACCTAGATTTACTTGGGACAGAATTGATACACGTGCTTCTTGAGGGAGGCTGCAAAATTCAACATCATATTGGTTTTGTTCATCCTCCATTTGCTCCAAGTGAATGCCCGGTATCAAGCAATTACCAGATGGTGGCAGCATCAACAGCAGTAAAAACAGCCCTGATAAATGCCGGTATGCCAACGACAGAAATTCCAGTTATATATCCCGGGGCACGAATGGAGAAGTTTGGGGTAAAAAAAACTGGTATGTTGGCGCCCTTAGCAGCAAACGGCAACCCAAATCGGCCGTTAAAAGTTTGCTTTGCAGGTTTATTAATGATGAGCAAAGGTGTGCACACGCTTGTCGAAGCACTAATCCGAATCAATCAAAGCGGAACCTGCGTGCAAGCATCAATTGCTGGGGACAACTTTCAACAAGGTTACCGAGAAGAACTAGAACGATTGGTGAAACAAGAAAACTTAGAAGGTGTGATCAGATTTGTTGGTCAGCTGAAACGAGAGTCTTTGGCCCGCTTTTACAGCCTTCATCATGTCGGCGTATTCCCGTCGATACATCC
>DONH01000035.1 GCA_003509235.1 Planctomycetaceae bacterium | reverse complement strand
TGGCTTCACGCTCATTGAGCTGCTTGTTGTCATTGCGATCATTGGTGTCCTTGTGGGTCTTCTTCTGCCGGCTGTTCAGCAGGCTCGTGAGGCTGCACGGCGCAGTTCCTGCCAAAATAATTTGAAACAAATGGGTATGGCGCTTCATACCTGGTCTGACACACATCAAAGCAAGGGTGACAGCCACTTTCCAGCAATTGGTTCGATGAAAGAATCGGGGAGTTCGAATGAAGCCAGAGACAGAGCTGCAGATATCGCTTATACATGGGTCTGTGAAATACTTCCGGGCTTAGAACAAGGAAACCTGTACAACGAGTTACGATCCAGAACAACTAACGACGCATGGGAAGCCCCATACGTTGGTTCTATACATGGATTTGCAAATCAAACGAATGTATCCACTTTTGTTTGTCCATCATGGACCGACGGCCTGACAGACGTAAATGGTGATTCCTATGTAGCCCAAGCAGGTAGTCGAATAACTCCCGCAGGAAGTATTACTTATCGTGGCTGCACGGGTCTGACGTATTGGAACCAATCCCTCGTTGGACACGCAAACAACAACATAGCCTGGCATAAGTGGCGAAAAGGTGCCTTTAATACCGGCGTCGTGAAAGGACAAAATGTCAATCAAGGGTGGGTTGGATTTGGTGATTTTACCGATGGTCTAAGCAATACCATTCAACTTGTTGAAAATGCCAGCGCACAGCAGTGGTGGCGGAATCAGCATCGAGTTGTCTCTTGGTTCACTGTAAATGATACCGCTGAGCCAATGGGTAAAATTGCTGCTCCAGGCACATGGAGGCGGGCCTTCTACGGCGGAAGCTCGGCACACACTGGTAACGTTTTTGGCTACACAACTGCAGATGGTGCAGTTGGCTTTATGCCATACTCCGTTGACTTGGATGTTTATCGCTCTATGTCGACACGAGCAAGCGAAGGCAGAGATCCGACGCTTGAAACTCTTTAGTGTTCTTTTGGACCGTAATCACAACTTTTGCAGAGGGGCACTAAAAACCCCTCTGCAAATTTTGTTTATAAATGGTAAGGAAATTTATAATTCAGGGAATCAATCGTTTTTTTGACATAAACATTCCCCAAATTTAAATGATCAGATTTATATGCCAACAAACGATCAAAAACATATTCAAGTTTCAATCTTCAATTAAAAAAGGGGCCTTCGATGAGAGCATGGACTTCGATACTTGTATTAGTTGTACTTCTTGGTGTTACTGGTTGTGGAAGTAAGATGAGCGGCGCAGTCGACCAGTCCATGGACACGCAATGTGCATTGGATTCAATGGCCTATCTTGAAGAAATGCATGATCTTGCTGGTGGCGGTGGAGAGGAAGACAAAAGTGATGGCAAGGTCAACCAAACTTACTGCAACGAAATTAGCACGTACCTTGACGATGGCATGCTTGGCTCCGCCAACAAAGACGAACTCAAGAAACTCTTGGACGAACTTCGTAAGGCCAAAGAAAAAGAAGAAATCCAAAGGATCACCGGAGAAATGGCTGGCCTGATTGTATTACCTGAAAAATACATGAGCAAGTTTGCCAAAAAGTACAAGAAGTAGTCTGATCCGTATTTGACTAAGTAATGGCCAGTCAGGCTCAATGGAGCTGGCTGGCCATTTTTCATTGCATAGGAACACATTATTTCAAAAGACCTTTTTACAGTACCTCCGCGGCAAAAAACTTTACGGACAAAATGCTTAATCCTTGGTCTTCATCGTCGTCAAAACTGACAAAGCCATATCTGAAGTGCAAGAATTCATCATTTCAACGCCAGCGGCCCGACTCGAATAGGATCCGCACTGTCACCGTGACTAAGTTTGGACAAGTCAATTACCTCATAACAAATCGTGATAAAGAGGCTTTCAATGCCCTCTTTTCGGGTAAATGCCGTTTTTTCGCGTAAAGTGGGGAAACCCAGGATACCGAATCTTGTGATATAGCCCAGTTGTCTGTACAGTTTTTGTACGGGGGCTTAGATTTTTTGTATTTTTTACTCATATTGATGAATTTTCCAAGCCTTAGCAGGATTTTTCTTTATTTACTTTTACTAACTATATGGAGCTTCAGTTATGTATTCACACGACAAACACCGCTCTCGTCGCTCTCGCTGTTGGCATCTCTGGTTGCAGTGGAAATATTGGAACACCAACAGGAGAAAATATCCAAGTGCGATTGGATGTGTTATCAGACCTTCAAGAAGCGTGGGATGAACAAGTACTGCGACCAGACATCCCTGAGCAAATTAAAGAATTGGTCGATTTTCTATCTGACTCTGACGCCGACAAAGAAAAGCTACTGTCTCTGAATGATGAACTTGCTCAATCTAAAAAGGACAAAGAAGAGATCAAACGCATAACAGGCGAGATGGCAAAACTGATTCAGCTACCAGAGAAATACAAAGACACGTTCCCAGCACAAAAATAAAGTGCAACGGTCTTGGTCTAAAACTCAACACGTGCATGTTAGATCCATGCACGTGTTGCTATTTATAAAGGTCAATATAAAGGGTTACTTTATAAAGGGCCACTTTTCGCAGCTTTCCTAAAAACCCCGGTATTGCCACGAACATATCCTCCGAAAAAAGCGATTTCGAGGCAATGCTTGAGGCTATGCAGCCTCGGCTCTACGGCTTCATTTTGAAGCGACTTGCTGATAGAGATCAGGCCCTTGAGGTTCTCCAGCGAACAAATCTTGTCATCTGTCAGAAGGCTGCTGATTATCGGCCAGGCACGAGCTTCGAGGCCTGGACCTTTACAATCGCACGATTCCAGCTCATGGCGTGGAGAAAAAATCGTTCAAGAAATCGGTTAGTTTTCTCTGACACGGTCTATGAACAGATAGACAGAAAATCTGAACAACCTGAAGTTGCTGATGATGCGTGGGTCGATGTTCTCAAAGACTGCGTCAAGCAACTAAATGTCGATGAAAGCAAACTCCTTGAGCAGCGATACAAAGAGGACCTACCACTCGCCATCATCGCCTCCACTATGAACATGAGCATTGATGCGATTGGTATGCGATTGTCACGAATTCGAAAAAAACTTGGACAATGTATCCAACAAAAACTCCAAAATAACACAACTCATTACGATCAAAAGTGAACATCATGCGCAACAATATCGATTCAGCTGAACTTGATCGTTTGATCTCCTTCTCGATTGACCAGTCTCTCAGCCGCAGCGACGCACAGAAACTAAATTCACTACTGGAGAATTCAGCGAAAGCCCGACAACGTTACAACGATCTTCATGAAACACACACAGCACTCTGCGAACTTTTCCCAAGCAAAATACTACGTGATTCTGCCAGTGCTCTAGCAGAGGCTGCCTCTTTCCCATCAAGAGAGGCGGCACATTCCTCCTTTATGCTTCCAAATAAAATCGGTCCCATGATAAAATGGGTCACTGCATTAAGTGTTTGCATACTCATTGGTCTCACTGGCTTCTTAATTGGTAAAAATCGCGGCGACGCAAGTATTGGATTGGCAGACCTGACTCGCACTGAACCAGTGTCTACTACCAAAGACACGTCTGCCAAAACGCGAGCGTGGGGAGGAGTCGAATCAACACTTGCAGGGCATGCTGTCCTAAGAAAGACAATTAATGTTTCTTGGCCAAACACTGATTCGAAAATAACTGACGGCAGCTTACTGCCCCCTGGAAGTTTGACATTTGCAAGCGGAGTCGCTGTAATTGATTTTTTCTGCGGGGCCACGCTTGTCGTAGAGGGCCCGGCTCAACTTGATGTCATTTCTGACTGGGCCGTTTCAGTAGAAAATGGTCGCATTGAAGCGACAGTACCCCCAGCGGCTCAAGGGTTTACTGTCAAGGCTGCCGGCACTGACATCATTGACCTTGGAACACGGTTTGCGCTCGACATGAGCGAAGGGAAGGCCCAGGTTGCTGTGATCGACGGCGAAGTTCTTCTGCGGGGCAACCAGTTCGACGACGACCTGTTGCAGGCCGGGGAGCAGACTTCTCTTGATCGCGAATCGGTTGACTCTGACCTTCTCAGCCGTATTCCGCAACTCGATGCAATCGAACAACAATCGACAGACGATCGAAAAAAACAGTACTTTACATATCGCCACTTCATGAAGGAACTCGCCGCTGACCCTCGACTCATTGCATTATTCCCAGCGGAAAAGGATTTTAACGGCCGTTGCTATCCAAATATTGCTCAGACCAACTATGCAAGCGCGGGACAACTTCTTGGTCCGGTCGAGACTGTACCAGGACGGTTTGAGAAGGAGTCCGTTGGAGTTCTCATGAGTCGTCCAGGGAGCCGCATTAGGACAAAAATTGATGGTACGTTTTCTGCCTATACATTTTCTTGCTGGGCCAAAATAAATAGTTTGAAACACGAATACAACGCACTCTTCCTGTCTGACGGATACGAAAACGGTGAACCTCACTGGCAAATTCGACACGATGGAAAACTCATGTTTTCCGTGATGGTTGATGATTCGCAGAAACTCTTTTATTCAACCGGCCCAAGCTCACCACCTATCCAAGACAAAGGGCTTCATCACGTCTACTTCTCTGAGTCCGTTTGGAAACCTTCTATGTCGGCCCAGTGGGTTCACCTCGCAGCCGTCTACGACCCCGCATCACGGTCAGTGACACACTATGTAAACGGCACAGTTGCCTGTCGTGAGGAAATCAAAGATGAGTTTGCCATTGATACTCTTCAAATTGGTGCTGCAGAAATTGGCAACTGGGGGCAGCCTTTCCGAAAAACACCCGATTTTGCTGTCCGTAACCTTGACGGCGTTATTGACGAAATGATTATCTTGAATGCTGCCTTGTCATCAGATGAAATTCACGACATCTACGTAGTCGGACATGCTCACTAACAATAACTGGAAGATCTTATGCGTCACTTTGTAGTAATGCACTCGTGTTTTTTATTTGCCTGTGGCACCATCGTAATAGCGATGGGTACCATCTGTATGGCTGCAGCAAAACCAAATGACACAACAGACCGCCCAAATGTTGTCTTCATTATTTGCGATGACCTGAACGACTACATTGAAGGGTTTAAGGGACACCCCCAAACAGTAACGCCGAATATGGTGAGGCTTGCTGATTCAGGCGTTCGATTTACGCAGGCACATTGCAACATTCCGATCTGTGGGCCTTCTCGGGCATGCCTGTTCTCTGGTATCTACCCACATAACTCAGGCTGCTACGGATTCACGAAATGGGACACATATGAAGTCCTGAAAAACTCCCGAACACTCATGGATTATTTCCGTGAAAACAAATACTACACCGTGGGAACCGGGAAGCTTCTGCACCACATGGTTCGTGGAGAATGGAAGAATTTCGGTAACCGTGCGGACTATGGACCTTTCGCTTATGACGGGAAAGACAATCAACCACACCCTGACACGCCAGCTCCCTATAACGAGATCGGACCGGTTGATGGATCTTTCGGACCACTTGTAAGTCTTGAAGGGAGAACGACACCGGACGGCAAGCCGCTTATGTGGCGAACCGGTGGATGGCAATCGGTAGACAAACTGACGATCCATCCTTCAGGTGAAAATGATCCGACGCCGGATGAAAAAAATGGGAACTGGGCCGTTGAACAACTTCAGGCACTCGCTGCAACTAAGGCAAAAAACCGCAAGCCGTTTTTCATGGGCATTGGTTTTATCCGGCCTCATACACCACTTATTGTTCCGCAGCGATTTTTTGACATGTTCCCAGTGGATGAAATCTCGTTGCCTGCGATTCTTGATGGTGACATTGACGACACCTTCGCGCAAACAATTCGAGGGCTACCTGAAGGGAAAGAACCCAACTCTGAGCGAACCGAAGATATGGGAAGCAAGCTCTTTCGCAAGCTTGTGGAATCCTATGACTCGCGTGACGAAGCCCTGCGGCACTTTATTCAGGCCTACCTTGCCAGTATTGC
>DONH01000054.1 GCA_003509235.1 Planctomycetaceae bacterium | reverse complement strand
TGTGGTTGGCATCGACGCAATGCATACGCATATGCTCCTCCATATGCCCCTCCGGTGTACCCGCAACCCGGTCTTCCCAGTCAACCTGTGCCAGCGCAGCCGGTTGCGTATCCTGCTACACCAGTTCAGGCCCCGGTGGCACCTGGAACGGTGGTTCCCGCCGCACCTGCTGGGGCACCAATGATCGCACCTCAGTCAATTGTTCCGACCTCGGCGACAACACCATATTCACCGACTTGTGACCCCTGCATGACACCAAACGGTGTCAGTCCAGTGGTCTACGAAGGCGCCGTTCAAACTACACCGTGCATACCCGTACAATAAAGCTGACTTACGGCCGCTCAGGTCGCAATCACGTCATTCTTGTTCGGATGGAAACAGTTGTATGGCCGCGTTGCCACCGTTGATTCAACGACCACCAGAGTTGATGGATGATCCGTCACTCGATGCAAGTCAGCACCAGGAAGCACTGAAGGCACTTGCACGCATTCATCTGGTGTCACGGACTGCTGCCCAGCTTGCCGCGTGCCTCGTTGCACTAACACGCAAGCTGCCGTCCAACACAGGGAAAACCCTCCGCATTCTCGACATAGCCTGTGGGGGTGGCGATTTGACCACCTTAGTTGCTGCACGTGTTGCCCGTAAAGTGCCCCATCGCGTTGAATGTATTGGACTTGATATTAGCCAGAGAGCAATCGGTTGGGCATCGCGCAATCATGCTCGAGCGTCAGAGAGGCTAGATGTCACATTTCGTGCCTGTGACGTACTTAACGGTGAGCTTCCATCGTGCACACTTGCATTTCATTCTTTATTCCTGCACCACCTCAATGATGTGCAAGCGGTTGCACAACTCCGAGCCATGGCGGCTGCAGCTCAAGGAGGATTTGTGTTTTCAGATCTCCTGCGGACACGCTTGGGGCTGTTTCTCGCACAACTTGGCACACGTGTTCTGAGCCGATCATTGATCGCACAAATTGATGGCCCACTTTCAGTAAGAGCAGCGCGTACTGTTGAAGAATACCATCGTCTGTTCAGGGAAGCAGAACTGCCTGCGCCAACACTACGGCGGAGGTGGCCAGAGCGTATTTACGTCACGTGGAGCCATTCCTGATGACGTGTCATTATGAGACTGACCTCAATGCCTCTGTCGACTCACAAATAGCAGCAGCGGACCCATGGGACGTCGTCATTGTTGGGGCAGGACCTGCTGGATCAGCTGCAGCAACTTTGCTTGCAAAGAATGGTCTGCGGGTGCTTTTGCTTGATCGAGAAGACCTTCCCCGACCAAAGGTCTGCGGGTGCTGTTTGTCCCCGATGGCACTCTCTGAACTAGACATTCTGTCTCGTCAAAGCACCCCGTTGAACCTCCAGATTCAGTCGCTCAAAAAGTTGACAATTGCTTCTCAAGGCTATGTCAGCTCTGTGCCATATGCGACCGGCGGCGTTCTTTCCCGACTCAACCTTGATACGCAACTCGCTACGCAAGCAGTAGCAACAGGTACAACCTGGCTCCCAAATACACGAGCATTTCGTTGGCAGACTGACGGCGACTTTGTTCTTCTTTCAGTACGATCGAAGAACGACGAGATATACCAAATTCAGACGCGACGACTACTCGTTGCAGCTGGTCTGCATAATGCAATCCGCCGCGACCACAATCACTTCAGCGAAAAAAAACGACCCAAGCGACCACCACACAATCGCATCGGACTCGGTGCCACGTTGCCATCTATAGGAGGGCCGCTGGACCCCGAGCACCTCATTATGGCAATTGGTGACGGTGGTTACTGCGGACTCATCCGCCTAGAGGACAATACCATCGATGTTGCCGCAGCGATCCACCCGTCGAAACTGCGTAATGAAAAATCGCCTGCAGAGGCACTTTCTCATATTCTTTCTGAGGCATTTAATAGCTCAACATGCCCAATCAATATTTCTACCCTCAAAGAGATGCCCATTCGTGCCACCCCGCAACTCACGCACCAAACCGGTGCCATCGATTTTGACTGCAGAAAAATTTTCCGGATTGGAGATGCTGTTGGCTACATCGAACCATTCACGGGCGAAGGAATCGGCTGGGCACTTCGGTCAGCGCGACTTGCAAGTGAGGCACTGGTTACCGAGGATGGCCGGCTCAGGCAAGCTGATCAAGCGGCTGCACGATACCATCGAAGATATCACCAATCCCTTGCGTGGCACCACCGCCGCTGCCGCCTCGTTTCCTTAGCCCTTCGCAGTCCACACCTTGTTTCAACATCAATCCAGCTCGCCGGTTGTTTCCCCAGCCTAACTGGAACTGTTGCACGGCTTATTACGGGCAATTTTCCAACTGGAAAAGCTATTTCTTAAAACAGTAACGACGTAATCCATACATAACCAATTGCCAAAATAATCTGCACGACAGCAAAGGCAGAGGCAACTTTTACAAATCCCATGAACGTAAGTGGGAAGCTATTTTTATGGATGATCGTCATCGCAACAACCGTCGATGCTGAACCAATAGGTGTAATATTACCGCCGAGGTTCGCCCCGTAGATCACACACCACCAGAACGGTGAGCCCGGGTTGCTTGCTTCGGAGCCAACAACAAGCGGATTCACGGCAAGAATTTTTGCCAGTACTGCAGCAAGAGGAATATTATCAGTGACCGAGCTTGCAGCAGCGGCACTCATAAGAAGTGAGGCTTGGGCAGCTGGGCCCGGCAGGCCTAGC
>DONH01000073.1:6543-6887 GCA_003509235.1 Planctomycetaceae bacterium | reverse complement strand
GCATTTCCGTATCGATGGCAAAGTCGAAGAGGACTCGATTGCCGAGCGGTTTGGCCCGGACGTTCTGGTAGATTTCATGATCGACTTCATGAAACGAAAGAAGGATCAGCCTTTCTTGATCTATTACCCAGCGTTATTGGTTCATACTCCCTACGTCAGAGTTCCAGGCGGCGATGCAACCAGTCGACTTCCCGATTCGGAACAAAAAAACGGCTCCGAGTGCTTTCCCGAGATGGTCGAGTACCTGGACAAGAATATCGGGCGACTGGTGAACGCTGTCGATGACCTTGGTATCAGCAACAACACGATCATTCTCTTTTGCGCAGATAATGGCACGCATGGCC
>DONH01000073.1:0-6149 GCA_003509235.1 Planctomycetaceae bacterium | reverse complement strand
CACGAGTTCCCCTCATTGTCAGGTGGCCGGGGACTGTTGAGTCAGGCACACAGTGTGATGATCTGGTCGAGCTGGCAGATTTTCTTCCCACATTTCTGGAAATTGCTGCAGCCCCACAACCAATGCAGCGCATTCACGGACAAAGCTTCGTGCCGAAGCTCAAAGGAGAAGACTCGTCTTCAAGAGAATGGGTTCACATCGAGTATAAGAATGAACGACAGATCAGAACCAAGGACTGGACCTACACCGACGAGGGAACGTTGACCAAAGTGAATGAGTTCGGTCAGCCGGAGAATGACCCAGAGGAACAAAACGGTCAGTCGGTAGTCCGTGATGAAATGAAAAAGATATTTGCTTCAATCGACGGGACGTAATAAAGAGCCATCGCACGACATTTTGAATCTATTTCGGTAGACGTGGTACTGTCCGACTCCCTCATGCAGACGTAAGAAAAGCATTTAATCCATGAATAGAATATTTGGCTGCCGTGGCATTATTTTCCTTGCACTTATTTTGGTTGCATCCTACGCTCATTCTCAAGCGAATGATCAGCGGCCAAATATACTGTTCTTCTTTGCCGACGATTGGGGTCGGTATGCAAGTATTTATGCTGAAAAAGATAAGCTTTCACTTAACGATGTGATCTCAACCCCCAACATTGATCGTATCGGTCGAGAAGGCGTGGTGTTTGAAAACGCCTTTGTTCCGGTTGCGTCGTGTTCACCATGTCGTGCCTCGCTTGCTACAGGACGCTACTTCTGGAACTGTGGTTCGAATGCCTTCCTGAATACGAAAGGAAGCAACTGGGATGGATGTGATAATCCGATGGAGACCCTACCAAAGTTTGGTGACCTTCTGCGTGACTGCGGCTACTTTGTGCAGCGCTCCCGAAAAACATTTGCTTTTACGCAGAGCCGCTCGAACTCAGCGATGAAACGCTTCGGTAAGGTTCCCTATGAACGCTACGGTCTATACGTTGGCACCGCTACGAACGAGCAGGAACGTCAGCAGCGGCACGATGAAGTTGTCGAGAACTCCCGCCGCGAAATGCAACGCATCCTCGTTGGCACACCCGAAGGACAACCATTCTTCTTTGTTTTTGGATCCATCAATGTGCACCGCCCCTATACGCCTGACTCCGGGAAAGAACTTTGGGGTATTGAGCCCGACTTGCTTAAAGGCCTCATTCCCAAATTTCTGCCTGATGCCCGCGATGTGCGACGTGACTTTTCAGATTATCTTGGGGAGGTGCTTGCTCTTGACATGATGCTTGGAGCAATGCTCGACGAGCTTGAAGCATCTGGTGAACTCGACAATACCGTCATTATTCTCTCTGGCGATCATGGCATCCCAGGAATCCCGCGTGGGAAGACGAACTGCTATGACCTTGCGACGCGTGTGCCGTTGCTGGTCCGATGGCCCAAAGGTATTTCTGCTGGCCGACGTGTCAACGATTTTGTCAGCATCATGGACGTGGGACCAACGGTTCTGGAACTTGTAGGGAGCAAACCACTCGCCAGCATGGACGGCCGTAGTTTTCTTCCACAGCTTTTGAGCGAAAAGAGTGGCTGGGTCGATGCCGAGCGGGATTCCGTGATCATCGGTCGCGAACGTCACTATTCCAATGCGCGGCCAGGTAATCTTCCGTACCCGATGCGTGCTGTTCGCACACCACACCATCTATATATAAGAAATTTCAAACCTCAACGATGGCCGATGGGAAACCCCTATGACGCAGCCAAACTGACAAGCTCTGATGTGCTGTACGAAATGGGCCTGTCAACAGTGCCAGCCTACCGCGATCTCGACGGCAGTCTCACGAAGGCCTGGATGATGTCACAGCGTGGGTCACCTCAAGATAAGGAACTCTTCTCACTAACGATGGATCCGCGGCCGAGTGAAGAACTCTATGACTTGAAAAATGACCCTGACCAACTCGTGAATCTAGCCGCGGACTCACAACACGCATCCATTCTGTATGTTTTACGTGGTCGGGTTGAAGAGGTGATGAATGATACAAATGACCCACGGTTAAACGATGCCTTTGATCAACTGCCGTGGGTCGATTCAACAAAGCCTTAGTTAGGTGTGAGTTCATCTCACAAGCTGAAAACAAATGTGTTTTAAAGACCGAGATATTTCCAGATGACTTCTTCTTTCGTGTCCATCTTATTCAAAACTATTTGCAGCCTACTTGCTCTCCTTGTTCTGCTCATCGATCCTGCTTCTGCTGCAGATCGCCCCAACGTCGTGCTTGTATCGGTTGATGATTTAAATGATTGGTGCGGGTGTCTTGGCGGCCATCCGCAGGCCTCGACGCCAAACTTGGATCGACTTGCAGGCAGAGGCATGCTTTTTGCCAACGCCCATTGTCAAGGAACGATGTGTAATCCATCGCGGATCAGTCTGCTGTGGGGGCGGAGGCCTTCGTCTACCGGGTTTTACGAGAATCATTATTCGGTAAACAAAGAACCTGATTTTCTGAAGACGAACGTCAGTTTGCCACGGCATTTTGCAGTGAGTGGTTATAAGACGCTGACGGCTGGCAAGGTTTTTCATTCAGGTGTAAATCTCAATCAGCATTTTGATGTTGTAGGACCACGTTTGGGACAATGGCTCAAGAGACTGGATAAAAAAGTTCACGACATGCCGGAAGGGTGGCACAGTACCTGGGACTTTGGGCCACAGGACTATGAAGAATCAAAGTTCACTGATCACGTCACAGTTACCTGGGTTACCGAACAACTAGGAAGTGAGCACGAGAAGCCATTTTTCTTGGCCTTTGGTTTCTATCGTCCGCACGTGCCGTTCTTTCCACCACGTCGGGTGTATGACGCGGTGGGTGATGTGCAACTCCCACTGGTGGACGACGATGACTGGAACGATATTCCAGATGCTGCTCGCACAGTGTCGATGAGCAACCCGAAAATTCCAACCCATAAATGGATGCGTGAACAAGGTCGCTGGGAGGAGGCTGTTCATGCGTACCTTGCCTGTATTCGGTGGACTGATGAGCAACTTGGGCGTGTTCTTGATGCGCTCGACACGGGGCCGCATGCGAAAGACACGATTGTGGTGTTGTTCTCGGACCACGGCTACCACCTCGGTGAAAAGCAGCGATGGTCGAAGTTTTCACTGTGGGAGCGGACAACGCACGTCCCGCTCATCGTGAGTGTGCCTGATGGTCTTAAAGGTAGGACAGACAAGCCTGTTGAATTGTTGAGTATCTATCCAACGTTAATTGATCTCTGCGGTTTGCAAGTAAATCCAAAACTTGAAGGGGTCAGTCTTAAGCCATTGCTCAAAGATCCACACTCGGTATGGGAGCATGTTGCGGTGTCTACGCTTGGCCACAATAACCACGCCGTACGTGACGAGCGTTGGCGGTATATTCGCTATGCCGATGGTAGTGAAGAGCTCTACGATCATCAGACCGATCCAAACGAGTGGACTAATCTTGCGGTGCAATCATCGACGCCAGAGTACGAAGGAGTCATTGCAAGACTGAAAAAGCATCTTCCTAGAACGAATAAGTCTCAGCGACGCACTCAACCAAAGAAAGAAAACCCTTTGTGATAGTCAAATCAACAAAAATAATCGTCACTCTGCTACTGCTCGCCACGTTTATAATTTCAACGTCTAAACCAATTCAGGCAAACGAATATGATGTCGTTGTTGTTGGTGGTACACCCGCTGGAGTCGCTGCGGCTATTGCTGCTGCACGTGCTGACAAGACAGTTATTATCATTGAACAGGCACCTGTTCTCGGAGGGGTGCTTTCTTCTGGCGTACTGAGGCTTGATGACAAATATATTGAATCAAACAGTGGAGTAATGGAGGAATTCCGCCAACGGGTCAAAGCCTATCATCGTAACGTGATGAAGGATGATCTCTTAGTATTGGCGCACATGAAACAGGATCCACGGAAAGTCTGGAATATCGCTGAGGGGCGGGCATGGGAGCCGCATACGGCAGCCACGATTTATGCTGAAATGGTGGCTGAATACCCAGTGGTCGCCACGCGATTCAATGAGGTGGCCATTGATGTAGAAATGAAGGGCGATCGCGTAACGGCTGTGGTGACACGCCACCGCGACAACGAAGGAACGCTTGGTAAAGAATACAGGTACGCCGGCAAGGTTATCGTTGATGCTACCTATGAGGCAGATCTGGCTGAATTTGCAAACATTCCATATCGCATCGGACGCGAAGCCCGCTCCAAAGAAGAACCTCATGCTGGACACATCTACACAAACTATTTCCGCAGAGTCAAAGGAACGCTTCCTGCCACGATTCTTCCTGAAAGCACCGGAGTGGCGGACCACCGATCACAGGCGTTCACGTATAGGATTACCGCCAAGGATTACGGCCGACCCGACCATCCCTACCGCCTGAAGAAACCGCCGCCCGGTTACGACGCAGCCAAGTACAAATGGAACAAAAACAGCAAACCGATTATACCCAACAGAAAATTTGATCTGCTCGGTATCACCTGGGGAGGTGATCTCGTCGGCCACGGTACTCGGTGGGTCTTAGCCGACTGGGAAGAGCGTGTTGAGATTGAAAAAATTTATCACAATCACGACCTTGGCTACCTCTACTACATTCAGACCGAAGGCGGTTCGCCCAACATCGGTCTCCCCGACGATGAATTTCAAGACAATGGTAACTTTCCATATAGGCTCTATGTTCGCCAGGGTCGCCGCATTGAAGGGCTCTATACATTAACAGAAAGTGATCTGCATAAAGATCTTCGTGGGAATGGGTTTCGTGGTCCGTTACTTTCGGATGCGGTAGCTATTGGGGTATATGGAATCGATGCACATCGTGTGCAAGGCCCCGACAGCCGACAGGAACCGGCGTATGGGAAAGGGGCAGCAGAAGGCACGCTGCATTTACATGATGCAACAGGGCCCTACCAGATTCCTTACGGCACGCTGGTGCCCAAACAGCACAACGGTATTCTGTTTCCAGTGGGTATTTCTTCAACACATGTCGCCATCTGTAGTGTTCGCATGGAACCCGTCTGGTCGGCACTTGGGCAGGCTGCAGGGGTCGCGGCGGCGCTGGCGATCGACAACGGGCAAGAACTCAGAGATGTTTCTGTAAAAAGCATTCAGGATGAACTTTTACGACAGCACTGTACCCTGTTCTTCTACACCGACCTTCCCGGTGACTCACCTGCATTCACTGCTGTGCAGAAACTGAGCTTACTGGGTGCTGTGGCCGGACCGGATATCAATGAGTACAACACCAAGCAAACAAAAGGCTTGGCATCACTTGAATTGAAAGCGTATCAGTTCCGCCCCGATGACCCAATCACGCTTGGTGAGTTTTCCCAAATGGTGGTGAATGGTCTTCAGATTCCGCTGAGTATTACGGCGTCACACTTTACAGATGTGCCCAGAGGGCATCCTGCTTTCAAATTCATTGAAACACTCTACGATTACTCAACACAATCCAAAGAGCCATTCTTTGACTTTGAATCGAGTGATGGTTTTCAGAATACCCTCGCTCACCCTGAAAAACATGTAAGCGGTGTGCAGGCAGTAAAAATACTCTCCAGTCTGATTCAGCAAAAGTTTTCATCACAATTTGAAATAGATACAGCCCTGAATCGAGGTGAAGCAGCGATGTTAATTCATAAGCTTCTATAGTGCAGGAGCATGGTGTCGCCTTATACGAAGGATGACGTTCTGCCGGGGTAGCTGTTTAAAAAATTCCTACATAAGTACACGAGGATCAATTACGCCATGCGCATTGCTCCAAGCCAAAATATTTCAAAATTACTGTTTTTTATGCTGCTGAACTGCGTGGTTGTCTCAGCAGTGTCTGCAGAGAAATCTCAAAGGCATGGCCTCGTCGGGCTCCGTCCTTTACCTCGCACGCAAGAGGACTGGAAAGCGAGCCATGGTGGAAGTTGGCACGGTACACCCACATATGAAGCACAAAAAGGAAAATATCCCTTCGTCGCTGAGCATATCGATGTGGTCAGCGGTTGGCTTGACGGCGACTTCAAGACCAAGCGAGTGTTCTTCGAACATTATTGGGGGTTAGCTGTTGAGTTGGATGACCTCGACCCGAAGAAAAATCAGCTTGTTAAGAAAATCAAGAGTTGGGAGGAGAAGGGTGGCATCGTCGAGCACATC
>DONH01000447.1 GCA_003509235.1 Planctomycetaceae bacterium | reverse complement strand
TCCCTGGCGATGTCCTTAACGACAGGCTCAGCATGCTGCGGTTTGACGGCGATAACGATATAATCGCATACTTTTGCCAAATCCTTAGCAGAATCCTGAGCTACAAGACCGCACTCTTTGCCAAGTTTGGCCAATGCGGCTCCGTGAAGGTCCACGCCATGAATTTCGACATCATCACGGGAAGCGAGTCCCTTGATAATGGCTGAGCCCATGTTGCCTACACCTATGAATCCGATTTTCTTTGTCATTATCCCACCAGTTCGTCTTCGTTGAAGAAGTAAGCTACCTCGGTTTTAGCAGTGTCAGGTCCATCGGAGCCATGACAGGAGTTGTTCTGCAGGTTTACACCAAAGGCTTTGCGAATGGTTCCTTCTTCTGCTTCAGCCGGGTTGGTAGCGCCCATCAGCTTGCGGTAAGAGGCTATTGCATCCTCTCCCTCAAGGCAAGAGACAACTACAGGACCGGAGATCATATAATCAACCAGCTCTCCAAAGAAAGGGCGCTCCTTGTGAACGGCATAAAAACCTTCAGCCTTGGCTTTGTCCATGTGCAGCATCTTCATGCCAACAATCTTCAAACCGGAATCGGTGATCATTTTAAGAATATCGGCAATAAGACCCCGCTCAACGGCGTCTGGTTTGATGATGGAAAAAGTTCTTTCAATAGACATAGTTAGCCTCCAATTGCATGTCACGTATGCCGCAACGACATGGTTTTCAATTAATCCAAAAGACTGTCCGGAAAAACAGCCTTAACACAATAGCATTCTGTCGGAGATTTCCGCTTCACCACGCAGTTCGGAGAACCGCAGCAGAAGGTCTTCGACTTTGAGATTCTTCTTTTCCTCGCCAGCGATATCCATCACGATTTCACCCCGATGAAACATGATGAGTCTGTTGCCCATGGTAATGGCCTGATTCATATTGTGTGTGACCATAAGGGCGGTCAGTTGCTGGGACGAGACAATGTCTTCGGTAAGATCAAGGATCATGCCGGCTGTCTTGGGATCAAGAGCAGCAGTGTGTTCATCGAGTAACAACAGCTTGGGTCTGACCAACGTGGCCATCAGCATTGTAAGCGCTTGTCGTTGCCCTCCAGACAAAAGACCTGTCAAAGTCTTGAGCCTATCTTCCAATCCAAGATCGAGAATGGATAGTTTTTGTCGGAAAAAATCGCGATCCTTACTCTTGACTCCCAGCCCTAGTCCTCGCTTCATCCCTCGCTTGATAGCCATGGCGAGATTCTGTTCAATGGTAGCTCCTGCACAGGTGCCAAGCAGGGGATCCTGGAAGACTCTACCAATAACTCCAGCCCGTTTGTATTCCGGCCACCTTCCAATATCATCGCTGTCCAAAACGATACTTCCGGAATCCAATGAAAATGAACCCGCTAAGGCGTTCAGGAATGTTGATTTACCAGCGCCGTTTGAGCCGATAATCGTGATAAAATCCCCGGCATTCACCTCAAGGCTGACATTGTTCAAAGCTTGTACTTCGTTGACGTCACCTCTATTGAAGGCTTTGGACAAACTTTTGATGCTGATCATTTCTATCTCCCAGCCATGAAGCGCTTTTTCATTTGGGGCATAACTAACGCTGTGACAACCAGAAGTGCCGTTATCAGATTCAAATCACTTGGTGTGAAGCTGAAGTCACCGAGTTTAAGGCCGAGAGCCAGAGCAATGGCGACTCTGTACATGACAGAACCCAAAAGTGCGGCAATCAAGGCCCGAGCAATGGTTTTGTTCCCGAAAATTGTTTCACCGATAATGACTGAGGCAAGGCCTGCGATAATGGTACCTACACCCATATTGACATCTGCAGCGCCCTGGTTCTGTGCAACAAGAGAGCCGGAGATAGCTACAAGTGCGTTGGAAAGCCCGACGCCAAATATGATTACATTATCGGTGTTTACTCCCTGACTAGTAATCATCTGGACATTGTCGCCGGTTGCAAGAAATGCAAGTCCTTTTTCGGTGTGCAGAAACCAAATCAGTATAGCAACGGCTACAACACAGATAGAAAAAAAGAGGGCAGGGGTGGAAATGTGCGGCAGCCAGCCAGTTGCTGCCATAAACCAATCTACAACAGTATCTTTGCCCAGCAGACTCATATTGGGACGCCCCATGACCCGAAGGTTGATGGAGTACAGAGCAATCATAGTCAGGATTGAAGCGAGCAGATGTAGAATCTTGAATTTGGTATTGAGTATGCCTGTGATGGCTCCAGCCAGAAAGCCGGCACATCCGGCAATAAAAATGGCCAGTACCGGTGAATAACCCGAGGTGATTGTTACCGCTGTAACAGCAGCTCCGAGTGGGAGGGTTCCATCAACAGTAAGGTCAGGAAAATCAAGTATTCTAAAGGTTAAATATACACCAATAACCATGAGCCCATAAGCAAACCCCTGTTCTAAGGCTCCAAACAATGCGTATGCTGTCATATTTTGGTCCCGTCGTTGGTATTGGTGGATATTTCAATTGTTCAGACTCACGCCAAAACAAAAGAAAAAGGCGCGTTACAAACAACGCGCCTTGTATACTTATTGCGGAAAATACGCAAATATCACAT
>DONH01000011.1 GCA_003509235.1 Planctomycetaceae bacterium | reverse complement strand
AACTACCAAAACCGCGAATTTCAACACGATCGCCGCGGAGGAGTGCTTCTTTAACGGAATCAACGAAAGCTCCAACAACATTGGTTGCTTCGTCAACATGC
The DNA here is from genome assembly GCA_003509235.1 of Planctomycetaceae bacterium. Classification (GTDB taxonomy): domain Bacteria; phylum Planctomycetota; class Planctomycetia; order Pirellulales; family UBA1268; genus UBA1268. Next base: position 2,520 of record DONH01000011.1, on the reverse strand, counting down.
ATTTTTTTCTCTTCGGACAGAGCCTTAATCAGTTCGCTCTTGTTCATGATGTCCCCCTGAGACATTGAGTTTTCTGCGTTCGTGAACCACGGCTGTCAACATCGATACGTAAAAGTATCATAAATTCTCACTAACTATGCCGAAATTTGGCTCTTTTCGTCAACCCCTTATTTACTTTTTACGAAGAAATAAGGTCTTTTAAAATCGGACGCGCTGCAATCCGCTCTTTATTATCTTGGCGGTAGCGCATGATCTTGCTTGCCAACTGCCTGATATCATTGCTTGCTTTTGAGTTGGGTGCATGCTTCAGAAGAGGTGTCTGATGGCGAACGGAATCTACCAAAGCTGAGTCCTGATGGATGAAACCCAAGTTTCTCAGTTCGATATTCAAGAAGTTTTTACATGCTGCAGCAAGACGCTCGAATGTCTGTTTGGCCTCATTTGCGGAAGTGGCCTGGTTGACTACTACAAGGAAGTCTTTCACGTCATGCTGGGTCGCCAGAACTTTGATCATGGCGTAGCTGTCCGTCAAGGATGTTGGCTCCGGAGTGACAACCACAATTCGCAATTGTGTAAGGGATGCCATTTGCAGAACGGTCTGACTGATTCCCGCTCCAAGGTCCAACATCAGGTAGTCGTACTCACCAGCAAGAGTGATCAACTTGGTGAAAAGTATGTCCTGAATATCCTCATCCATTTCAACCAATTCCGGCACGCCACTGGTGGCAGGTAGCATGTCGAATCCATCCTCGATGGGGTAGAGCACGTCTTCTGCATCTACGCCATTTTGGATAAGGTCATGAAGATTCCGGTCTGGAGAGATGCCAAGTAGGACATCCAGATTGGCCAATCCGAGATCGCAATCCATAAGCATGGCAGTCATTTCTGCCTGATGAAGGGCGTATCCGAGGTTGAGCACTATATTGGTTTTTCCAACGCCACCCTTGCCGCTCATGATGGCAAGACTCAAAGTGTTGTTGCTATTCATGTCCTGTCTCCATTATTTTCCACCAAAAAGGAATTGCTTTTCATTGGCCTGAACCAAAGTATCGTTCGGAACATTGTCGACAAAAAGTAGTTTGGATACTTTGACCTGATCCTTGCCAGTGGTCTTGGCTTCATACAAAGCATCATCGGCAAGTTTGACAAGTTCCTCGGCTGTGACCCCAGAACTTCCTTTGAAGCAGGTGAGCCCGACAGATGTTGTTACACTGAACGTCCCGTCGCCATCGGTTCGCTCAAACTCTATCTCTCTGAATTCGCCTAACAGACGGCGTAACAAACGTTGGGCTTTCACAAGCCCCGAGCCTGCCATGATGAGAGCAAATTCTTCACCGCCGTAACGTGCCGCCAGGTCGTAACGCCTTGTTGTTTTCTGGAGCTTTTTAGCAAATGTGGCCAGAACCTCATCACCTTTTGGGTGACCATAGGTGTCATTGATGGATTTGAAATTGTCCAGATCAAAAATAGCGATTGATAACGGTGTCTTGGCCCTCTTGGAGCGTTCGATTTCTATATCAAGAGTACGGTCAAAAGCCCTGCGGTTAGCAAGTCCGGTTAAGGCATCGTGTTCTGTTTGATACGCCAGTCGTTCCAGGGTTTCCTGAAATTGTTTCAACTGAGGGTATGCACTACCATCTATAGGCAGCGTCAGCCAATTACCCAAGTCGTATTTTTGAGAAATGTCTTCCCATTGATCTGAGGACACACCTTGAATCTGCCTGAAAATCCATAGGGTGTTTTCTGCATCGGTTGAGCCGGTAGCATGGCTCCCCAACTCTTCCTGTAGTCGAGCCAATTCAGCAGCCAACTCATTTTCCGGGAACTGAGATAGTTTATCCATGCGCATGAATGTAGAGTAGGTGGTTTCTGATCATTTCATCCAGATCCCCATCCAGAAAAGCTTCAACATTACCGACCTCACTATTGGATCGATGATCTTTCACTAAGCGATAGGGCTGCAGGGTGTATGTCCGTATTTGACTTCCCCAGGCAATGGCTTCTTTGGATTCGTAGTCCTGCCTGCGGCTTTCTTCTATCTTCTTGAGCTCTACTTCATAAAGGCGAGCCTTGATGAGCCTCAGTGCTGTGGCCTTGTTTCGGTGTTGCGATTTTTCATTTTGACACTGGGCAACGATACCAGTGGGGATATGGGTAATCCTCACGGCAGAACTCGTTTTGTTGACGCTTTGACCGCCGGGCCCGCTTGAACGAAATGTGTCGATTCTCAGATCTTCATCTTTTACTTCGATCTCGATATCATCGTCCATGTCCGGATAAACATCGACCGATGCAAAGGAAGTATGACGGCGCCCGGAAGAGTCAAAGGGCGAAATACGGATGAGTCGATGTACGCCGACTTCACCTTTAAGCAAGCCGTATGCGTACAGCCCTTCGATTTGAATAGTGACGGATTTAATCCCGGCTTCATCTCCAGGTTGAAAGTCGAGTTGTGTGACTTTAAAACCTTTTCGTTCGGCATATCTGTTATACATCCTGAGTAGCATTTTAGCCCAATCC
>DONH01000404.1:1596-3838 GCA_003509235.1 Planctomycetaceae bacterium | reverse complement strand
CAAAAAGCCAGAGCCAGAGATTCCAGAAAAAATTGTAGTTCCCGACTATGCTCACCTTCTTCCGGAGTCGATACGTAGGTTTACGCTTCCACAGGAAATTCACGACGCAGATCATCTTTCATTCTTACAAGGTGGTGGTCATGGCGGTTCGCATCCACATCTTGTTCACGAATTCGTGTCATCTATCCTCGCTGATCGTGATCCGTGGCCCAATGCTCTCACGAGTGCCAATTGGACAAGTGTTGGTATCTGTGCTCACGAATCGGCACTCAAAGGCGGTGAAATCGTTCGATTGCCGGAATTTACTTTGCCAGCATGCAGTGTCACAACTGAGGAATGAGCCATGCCAGCGTATTTACGATATGCCGTAACGGTGTTTTTCCTTTTCAGCCTGTTGTCTTTCGATTGTGCTGGTGAAGACGTGGTAGGAAGTGACGAACTCGATTCGTTTCAGCTTGTAGTCACTGCCGTTGGGTCTGCAGCAGACGCAGGTGTTCAGGCCGCTCTGCTAAAGGGCATGCTCCTTGGGCTTGAAGGTCGCAGGAGCGTTCGTGCTCCAGAGGGTTGGTCCACGCTGAGCAATACGCTTGCGTGCAGCACAAGTGCTACAGTGCGTCAACACGCTTTGGCTCTCTCTCAAATCTTTGGTGACACGGTGGCTGTTGCAAGTGCTTTGGAGTGTGTTCAAGATTCGAGCATAGCCGCCGCCCAACGCTGCTCAACACTGAGTCTATTGCTCGAGCAGCAGAACCAAGAGGCCTCACAACTGCTCAAAGTGCTCATCGATGAACCGGCACTGACGATGATTGCAATACGTGGTTATGCAGTGGTCAGGAATGACGAAGCGCCAGCCATACTTATCTCGCGTTATCCAGAGTTAAATTCTCAGCAACAGCGAGCAGTTGTCGAAACACTCGCCTCCAGAAAATCTTACGCTGAAGCACTGCTGAAAGCTTTGCAGACGAATCAGATACAACCCAGTGCAGTCCCAGTGCAGGTGGCCCGATCGCTAAAAAATCTCCTTGGAAAAAAGTTTATCAATGTGTATGGTGAGCTGCCGGTTGTCGGTGCAGAACGAGAACACCTTATTAAAAAATATAAAAAGCTGTGCAAGCCTTCAGCCGTGGCAGCAGCAGATGCTTCAAGGGGTAGGGCCGTGTTTCAGAAGACGTGTGCCGCTTGCCACGTGTTGTATGGAGAAGGTGGAAACGTAGGCCCTGAACTCACTGGCGCGAATCGTGCGAATCTTGATTACATATTATTAAATAGTGTGTATCCCAGTTTGGATGTTCCTTATGCGTACAGGACCGTGTCGGTGCTGACGGTCGATGGTCGTGTTGTAAATGGTGTACTGGCTGAAGAAGACGACACGAAAATTGTTTTGCGAACACCGGAGCAGCCGAGAGTTGTCATTGCTAAGGACGATATTGACTTCCGCAAGATTTCACGGCAGTCGATGATGCCGGATGGGCAACTAGATGCCATGAAGCCGCAAGAGGTCATTGATCTCGTGAAATATTTGAGGACGACTGAGCAAGTGGAGTTGCCATGATAAATCGAGCAATGCAACGATTCTCTTATGATCGCAGAAATGCACATTCACTTGTCGCATTGGCTGTCTTTATGGTGCATGCAATAGCCTCAATTCCTCTCGCGGCTGCTGATGACGGTCGTAATCAACTTCCAAAGAAACAGCACAAGGACAGCGATACTCCATTTTTAAAGCCGGCGGAAGCAGTTTCGAAAATGGCTATACCGGATGGATTTGAGGTCTCTGTTTTTGCTTCTGAGCCCGACATCGCTGAGCCGATCGCCTTCTGTTTCGATGATCGTGGCCGGATGTGGGTTGTGGAGAATTTTAATTATCAAACTCGTAAAAAACATACTGATGACCCGGTGAGTCGAATTCAGATACTTGAAGATACCGATGGCGATGGCGTTCTTGATAAGAAGAAAATATTTACAGACAAACTGACATTCACCTCCGGGATTGCCTGTGGATTTGGTGGAGTGTTTGTTGGATCACCACCAAACTTTTCTTTTATCCCAGATAAAGATGGCGATGATGTCCCTGATGGGCCGCCGCAAGTCTTGCTTGACGGATGGGGTATTCAGGATCGGCATGAAACCCTCAATAGTTTCATTTGGGGTCCTGATGGTTGGCTGTATGGTTGCCATGGCGTGTTTACACATTCCAATGTTGGGAAGCCAGGTGACACAGATGCACAGCGTCAATTTATTG
>DONH01000404.1:0-1214 GCA_003509235.1 Planctomycetaceae bacterium | reverse complement strand
TTGTCAAACCCGTGGGGATTCGATTTCAATGATTACGGGCAAGGGTGTGCAACGTGTTGTGTTATTCCACATCTTTTTCATGTCGTACAAGGTGGAACGTATCACAAGCAAGCACGCCCCCACGTTAATCCGTACATCTATGACGACATTAAAACTATCCGAGATCACACACACTTGTCTGCTCATGGGGGGGCTCGGTTTTATTTGGCAGATGTGTTCCCTGCCGAATATCGTGACCGTCTATTTATGTGCAATATTCATGAGCATGCTGTATTGACGGATGTGCTTGAGCCAAAAGGTTCAAGTTTTATTGGTCATCATGGTGATGATTTTCTACCAACGAACGATCTGGCATGGGTTGGGTTCAGCGTTGAGATTGGTCCTGAAGGCGGCGTCTACGTTCTTGATTGGCATGATCAGAATATTTGTGGCAACGAAGTAAAGTTTCCCAACAGTGGGCGTATCTATCGAGTGATGCCGACTGGCGTGAAGGACAAGGTGACGCCAGATCTTTCTGCTATGTCTGATGTAGAACTCGTTGAGTACCAGTTGCATTCGAACGATTGGTTTGTTCGCCATGCAAGAACACTCCTGCAGTATCGGCAGGCAAGCGGAGCACTCAATCGTAAAGTGGTTCATCAAAAATTGAATGACATGCTCAACGCAACATCAGAGGTACCCAAAAGATTGCGTGCGTTATGGGCGTTGTATGTGACTGAGGGACTGACGGAAAACCGTCTTTTTGAATTGCTTAATGATGCAGATGAGCATGTTCGGGCATGGTCCATTCAATTCCTCTGTGATGTGAGTAAATCAAATGCGTTTCAGCCAGAGCGGAATGCAGACTGGGTTCTCGAACCAGATGTACTTGAAAAACTGGCTACCATGGCACAGGTTGACCCGTCACAGGTTGTGAGGCTGTATCTGGCTTCCGCAGTACAGCGGCTACCGTTTGCTCAACGATGGTCAATTCTTCAGGGGCTCGTCTCACATGTGGAAGATGTTGCTGACAATAATCTGCCCCGTATGTACTGGTTTGCGTTGGAGCCGATGGTGCCGGAGTATCAACGTGAGTCACTTGAGCTTGTGATGGCTGGTAAAATACCGAGGTTGCAAGAATTTGTTGCAAGACGATTGATCATGGGTGACGGTGGCAATAAAAAGCTCAATCAGGTGCAAAAGGCCGAAGTGTGGAACGGCCTGATTAAAAAGAT
>DONH01000033.1 GCA_003509235.1 Planctomycetaceae bacterium | reverse complement strand
CTGAAACAATTGAACAAATCGAACAAACGGTCATCTCGACACGTGACGGAATACCCGTTCGATTAAAAGACATTGCTCGCGTCCAACTCGGTCCAGCATTTCGTCGGGGTGCACTCGATTACAACGGAGCTGAAGCTGTCGGTGGCGTTGTAATCATGCGATATAAGGCCAACCCCCGGGAAGTAATCAAACGAGTTGAAGAAAAAATTGCATCACTTGAGCCGGAACTTGATGGAATTCGCATTGTTGGTGTGTACGATCGCAGAGGGCTAATAGATGAAACAGTCCACACGCTTACAGAAGCACTGAGCCAAGAGACAGCCATAACAATTGTTGTGGTTGCACTTTTTCTCCTTCACATACAAGCAAGCCTTTTAATCGCCGTTACTCTTCCACTTGCAATATTAATGGCATTTGCAGCCATGAAGGTATTTGGAGTGGACGCCAATATTATGTCATTGGCTGGAATCGCTATTGCCATCGGGACAATGGTTGACATGGGAATCATCGTTCTTGAGAACATCTATGATCATCTGGCCGACTGGGAAAACAGCCTGCAACAAACAGATGCTGGAACACGACATCAAGATCGTCTTACTGTCATTCAGTCGTCGGCACGTGAGGTGATTCCTGCAGTTATGACAGCGGTAACAACAACAGTTGTAAGCTTTCTTCCTGTATTTTTTCTTACCGGTCGTGATGCAAAACTTTTTACACCACTGGCATGGACGAAAACTTTTGCACTTCTTGCGAGCCTCATAGTTGCTGTGACTTTGGTACCGGTTCTTGCTCAAATTTTTTTGCGTTCACGCCGGCCATCTCTTGTTCGTAGTTTTGTGACAGCGATTGGAATGGGGGCAGTCCTGGCATTTCTAGGCGGTGCTGTCTGGGTAGATCAGCTTATCGCGCTATCGGGCCTGCCTCAGACTTTAATTGTGATCGCTCTACTAGCACTAGGTAGTGTGATCGGGTGGTGGTTTAGTCGTGAACAACTCTCACCAATGGAATCAAATCCTGCCAGCCGTTTTGTGAGATGGATTTACGCTGGGCGGCTGCGAATAGCTCTTCATCACAAGGGTGTCATGTTGGCATTCCCTCTGCTTCTTTTCTTTCTTGGGCTCAGTGCATGGATAGGTATGCCAACACTGCTCCAACCAGTTGAAAGGCTTGCCCGCTTTTGTGGAGCAGAGTTAAACGACGTTCCTGGATACGTCTCGGCCAAACATGTGTTCACAGGGCTTCCGAGTGATGATTGGATTGCTCTCGACGAAGGGAGTTGGTTTTATATGCCAAGTCTCTATCCTGCCGCTAGCTTTACCCAAGCAATGGAGGTGCTCCAGACACAGGATGCACTGATACGAGAGATCCCCGAGGTCGCTAACGTACTCGGAAAAATTGGCCGTATTGATTCAGCATTAGATCCCGCCCCAGCTGCAATGATCGAAACCTACATCATGCTTTCTCCGAAAGAGTCGTGGCGACCAGGAGTCACAGCGAGAGATATCTGGGATGAAATAAATACTGTTGCGACTCTTCCAGGAGTAACTCCAGCATCGCCACTGCAACCGATTGAAGGTCGGGTCGTGATGCTGCAGTCAGGAATTAAAGCATCGATGGCTGTCAGAATTTACGGAGATTCATTGGAAGGACTTGGACAAGCATCACTTTCGGTTGCAAAACAGTTACGAGCAAATCCATTAGTAGATGCGAGGACAGTAAACCCTGATATTGTTTTAGGTAAGCCATATCAAGAATTCGAAGTAAATCGAGAGACCGCTGCCCGCTATGGCATGACCACACAGATGGTAAATGAGGTTATCGCGGCCGGACTGGGTGGTGTTGATGCAACGGTGACAGTAGAGGGACGAGAAAGATATCCCATCCAAGTACGTTTTTCTCGAGAGCGTCGGGAACAGTTAGAAGATCTTCCTAAGCTTCCTGTTGTAACGCCCTCCGGCGATGTTGTCCCTTTGAATCGACTTGCTCACTCGACCACAACATGGGGCCCCGGGGCCATTAATAGCGAAGACTCACGACTCGTTGCACATGTCATGTTCACACCCTCCGGCAGTGGTGCAATCGAAACAGTGAATGGCGTAATGGATAGTCTTCGCCAATCTCGTGCTGACGGAAGCCTTGTTTTCCCTGACGGCAATTATGAAATGGAACCTGTTGGATCATTCCAAAATCAGATTGAAGCCAACCAACGACTGATGTGGATTCTGCCAACCGTCTTCCTCATCAATCTCTTTCTGCATTATCTCCACTTCAGAAACCTTGCCATCTCACTTGTTGTCTTTTCTGGGATTCCAATTGCATGTGCTGGTGGCATGCTTGCAATCGCATTTAATGGAATTGAACTCAACACTGCTGTATGGGTTGGTTTCATTGCCCTCGCAGGCCTTGCGGCTGACGACGGTATTGTCATGGCAAGCTTCATTCATAAACGTACTGAAAACTATCACTTTGATAGAGTAGAACATATTCGCCAGGTTGTTTATGAAGCCGGACTAAAGAGGATTCGGCCATGTGTAATGACAACACTCACAACACTCGTTGCTCTCATACCTGTTCTTGTCTCAACAGGCCGGGGTAGCGATGTGGCACGCGCAATGGCATGGCCAGTTTTTGGTGGCATGCTTGTTGAACCCTTTACAACATTCGTTGTTCCAACAATCTACTGTGCTTACCTTGAATTTCAGCATCTAACAGGTTTTAGAAAAGACGTAGAATTTAGGAAAGACCTTGAGGTCGAGGCAGCCTTGAGTCAAGCGGAGGTTTTGCCTACTTTTTAATTCGATTCAAGGAATACTTATTATGTCCGCACATTGTAAAAAAGTTGTGATTGCCCTTCTCTTTATCGTCGCCTGCTCGTCAGTTGTGAAAGCTGAAGACACTGTTATTGATCGCAAAGAACTTCACATAAAAGTGCAGAATATTTGCCCAGTTTCCGGATTGGAACTTGGTGCACACGGGCCGCCAGTGAAAGTTGTTGTTGGTGAAGATAAGGAAGAGGTCTACCTTTGTTGTAAAGCATGTATGCAGAGGCAAATTAATCCAGATCACTGGGCAACTATTCATCAGAATATTGCTACAGCGCAGCGAATTTGCCCTGTCATGAAACATCCATTACCTGCAAAAGCATCGTGGCAAATTATTCAAGGTCGAGTTGTTTTTGTTTGCTGTCCGCCCTGTTTAGAAAAGATCGCAAAAGACCCAGATAGCCACCTGAAACAAATCGACTCTCTTTATTCAGAATCACTTTTGGCGGTGTCATCTGATGGGAAGTAGAAAACTGTGCTTGAATTTTCTGAAAAGGGAAATCCCACAATTCTACTAATGCGTTGGTACAAAAAGAAAAAAGTGCCTTCGGTGACTCGGCATCTCACTGCCATACGCTTTCAACTTGTTGGTGTTTTTTGGCTGACACTTTTTGCATCTTTCATATCAATCTGTGGCTGTCAAACAGGCTACTTTAAAGACAGTGACTTCTCCGAGCTCACAAAGATGGGCATGCGGCGAATGGCACAAATACGTTCAAAATCACGCAAGACAGCTATGTATACGCGTGGCAAACAGCTTGCAAGTGCCCACTTCCTTGAAGGTCCTCATCCACTTGAAGACTACATTCAATTCGCTCTTGTTCAGAATCCTGAGATACTCGCCGCACGCAAGCAGATCGAATCACGTATTGCGAGTATTCGAGTTGCAAGAGGGTTGCCGGATCCGAATTTGACAGCCATTTCCCAACCAGCACCAGTACAGACAGCTGCTGGTGAATTTCAGTTCATACTCAACGCAAATCAGAAGTTTCCATGGTTTGGAAAACTTAACACTCGTGGTTTGGTAGCAGATGCTGAAGCTAGTATTGCCCGAGCAGAACTTGCGGCCGTGGAGCTAGACACAATTTCAAACGTAAAAAAAGCCTACTTTGAACTTTCTTATGTGCAGCGGGCAATCATCGTTACTGAAACAGAACAAAAACTACTAGAGCAACTACAATCGGTCGCTGATACTCGTTACCAAACAGGAGAGACAAGTTTTCAGGATGTGCTACGAGCAGATTTGGAAATCTCTTCTATCGAGAATAGTCTGATTGATCTTCGACAACGGAAAATAGCACAGCAAGCTCGCCTAGCCCGACTGCTGCATATGCCACCTGACACACAACCAGAGGCACTTCCTGAATTGCCAGCCGAGCAACTGCCAACAGATATCGAGTCACTCCGTCAACAGGCACTTACAGCAAGGCCCGAATTAAAAGCTGCAATGAATCAAGTCACACGTGATCGACGAGCGACTGAATTAGCATGTCTCGATTATAAACCAGATGTTACATTTGGTTTTGCATGGATTGATGTTGCAGATGCTGGTCTGGCACCTAGTTCAAATGGCCAGGATGCACTCCTGCTTACTGCTGGTGTGAACTTGCCAATCTATCGGAAGAGACTGGCTGCTTCCGTCCGTTCAGCCGAGGCAAACACAATCGCTTCTGCTCGAAAATACGATGCGTTGAAAGATACAACCATTCAAGAAGTGACAGACCTTTTTACACAGGCACAAAGCCATCTAGATATGCTGACTTTGTTCCTCGAAGACATTTTACCGAAAGCGGAGCAGACTCTCGAGGTTTCAAGTCAGGCGTATGCTGTCGGCGATGTTGACTTTCTTCAGCTCCTTGACAACTGGCGGCAACTTCTCCGCTACGAACTTGGTCGAGAAAGACTTGAAGCTGATCTGCGTCAGGCGCTCGCAGATCTTGAGCAGGTTGTTGGTGGCTGGCGAAATTGGGATGGTTTTTGGAACCAAGAGGTCATACCGGTAACTGGATCGGAAGATATTTCATTACTTAAAAAAGAACCCACAGTCGAAAGACTTCCTCCACCACCTGCAGTAGAGAAAAATTTCAAAAAAATTAACTGACTGAAGTATCACAGACTCCTTTCACTGGATTCGACTTGCTATCTAAAAGCACTTTCACGTCAGGTAAATGGCTGAAAAATTCTGTCCTTGGCAACATCACGACTAGCCTTGATCGTCTTACACTGCAGATTTCCTTTTCTTAATAGGAATCTCTTTTTAGATGAAGGCATATTAGCCCTGATCTTATTTGACGGACAACTTCCACGCTTACTAGAAATCAGCGGATGACGTTAACCAATTTCTGTGTGGCATATGTGTGGCAGATT
>DONH01000396.1 GCA_003509235.1 Planctomycetaceae bacterium | reverse complement strand
AGATTTGCTGCAATCGGGTGAGTGAAAATATTGGATTCTTCTGGTGACTTGTTGAGCCATGCCTTCATCCCCTGCCTTAGTTCTTGCGTTGCAGCTATTCCTGCGCCACTGACAGCTTGGTAGGTGCTCACGAGTACACGTCGAACGTTCGCTGCGTCGTGGAGTGGTTTCATTACCATTACCATCTGCGTCGTAGAGCAATTCGGGCTAGCAATAATGCCATTATGGAGGCTGATTGCTTCTGGGTTAATTTCAGGAATGACCAGAGGGACATCCGGTTGCATTCGGAAGTAAGCGCTTTCATCGACAACAACAGTGCCGTGTTCTACCGCCCAGGGAACGAATTGAGCAGCGACTTCATCCGGTGTGCTGCCAATTGCTATTTCTACGCCTTGAAAAGCATCAGGAGTGAGAGCTTCCACGGTAAGAGTTTCTTCTCCGCATTCAATTGTTTTGCCTGCAGATCGTGGCGAAGCAAGAAGCTTGATATTTTTTGCCGGAAATTTTCGGCTCACAATTTGCGAGAGAATGATTTTTCCAACAGCACCAGTAGCGCCGACAATGGCTAGCGTATTGATCATGAATTCTGTCCTGAGGCAAGTTTTAATCTGTGTGTGTTTGGAGAGTATCCGGGTCTAAAGGAAGAAAGGCCATGTTAGCAATTAGCATAGCAATCCCGAACTCCATCATGCCCATCGTAAGCCCAATTCCCAAGTGGACGAAGACCGCCATCGCCAAAACCAGTGGTCGTGTTAGACGAGGCCATATCAGCGCGGAGTATGAGACTTCCCAAAATAGCGTTCCAAGCGTAAGGGCATTGATAAGTAGTGGATGCCAGGCGAGAAATGTGAGATCAATCGTGCGGTATTGGATATTGGCTACCGCACCCCAGATCGCGGTGCCTTCCCACCAGCTTGCCCCGAGCAATTTACCACACCCGGAGAAGAAATAGAGTATGCATAGATGGACCTGAATGAGCCTCAACGCAATCGTTGTTTCAGTGTTTGGTACGGACTGCTTTTTCCAGACAATACTGTCCACTGACAGGCGGGCTCCCGCGGTGCCAATGATCAGGGGCACGAGCATAATCCCAAGAACATCATCAAAGCCAAATGTATTCAGCGGTGCGCGATTCACAGCACTCACATATCCGGCAAAAGCAATGCATGCCGCAGGCCGGGTGAGAAGCCCAACGGATAGTGAAATTGAGGCGAGAAGGCTTACGGCTGTGAGTGACTTTGTCGCGAGGAGTGTTTGCGCTGGGAAGTACCAACTCCAATGCCAGGGTTGATCATTGAGTCGCCAGACATTTCCGGCTGATTGCCAGCCACTGAGGCCGAAGAAGCCTTCTTGATCAAGCAGCCAGACAAAGTTTGACCATGCCAGAAGCGAGCCAACGAAAATCCGCAGCACGCTCAGAAGGAAAGGGTTTGATGGCGTAAACCAGAATGCCGTCCAAGCCGTCCACCAGGAGGCGAACCAGTTCAGGCTTCCGCGACCGGAAAAAAAATCACCATATTCGGGCTTCATTGGGATGCCTTCTTCCGCCACGCGTAGCTGCCCAGTGGAGTTGTCAGGTCATCCCCTCCCCTGCCCTGCTTAAGTTCGAACGTGTCCGGCAAGTAATGCTCAACAAGTTCGAGAGTAACCTCCTGTCCATTGTGTTTTGTCAGCAAGTGAGTTGCGATATCCTCAGCAAAAGGCTGCCAATCACGAGTTGCGTCACGACGGATTTCTGTCGGTGCAAGTGGCGGCGGAACCAGTGCTGCAATTTTTTCTGGAATCATGAATCGGCGGTGGTAAAGGAGTCGTGGCCAGTCCGTTTCCGCGTCTGGTATGACCCCTTTCAGAGTGCGTCCACCCGCAGTCATCAGAGTCCATCGAATAGAATGGCCAGGGCCAGGGTTTGGCGCAAAGAAACGATACCCATGACTTAGGCTCAATGCACCTACAAGTGGCCGGAACGGTTGGAGGATCACGTTTGCAAGCTCACTCGCTGGTGGTGGGCCTGCGAGAGGCGGTAAGGCTACTGCCAAAAGGTATAAAAAGATGCAAGCAGACGCAAAAAGCCGAAGAGCGAGTGGCCACCGTCGTCGGATGGTCGGATTCTCAGTGGTTTGCTGATCTTTAATCATGGTCGCTTTGGGCTTTTTCAGGTAGACGCAATAACAGAATCCATCGGCTTTTCAATAAGCCTGACAAAAAGATTTCCTGTATGGTCGATAAACGGGATGTTTTTACAAACCTAAAAAAATCCCCCATGGCTTCATTGGGCCATGGGGGATAGAACGGATTTTTTGATTGTACGTCTTGTTTCGATTCGTTATTGAATTGATGCAGTCTTTTCAATAAGGCTTGCATCAGCGAGAACATCAGTTGTCTCGAAAGAGAGTTCGACATCATCTCCGGCGGCGAGATTAATAATTTTCGAAACAGTCTTTTCCTCACCGGCATGCTTGGTCACTACTCGAATCTCGTAGTTTTCCCACGTGGAACCGGTTGGTAGAGCAGACGTTTCGAACGTTCGAGTTGCTCCTGTTGAATCCGTCATATTGCCTGCAAGCCATACGGTTGATTCTTCTGGAACATGAACAGTAAGGCTCGTTGTCAATTGCAAGGGTTCTTCAAAGGAAACCTTACTCAACTCACCGGCCATTACGCTTACTATTTGGGTCTCTTCAACAGGTTTTTCGCCGTCACCAACCACCATTGTGACGGTGTAGTCATAAGTCGCACCTTTTTGAAGACCTCGCGAAACAAATCGGCGAAGGCTTCCTGTTGATGTTGTTTCCGATCCATTCACAAGCACTTTGGCATCGTTTGGAACCGAGACAAGTAGAAGAACGCCGTCCTTCGGAACAAATTCAGTTGAGTCGGTCGGTGCTGGTGTTTGAACTTCTTCGCCAGAGTCTCCTGCACCATCGCCAACAGGCTCATCCGTGATGACACGATACGCATCGACAGGCATGTTAGATGTCATTGGAGACATCGATGAGTAGCCGACACTTGCTGCCGGGGCGGCGTACCCGTAGCTGTATCCGTAGTATCCGTATGAACCACTCGAGCTACCGCCACTGGAACTGGATCCACCTGAACTGCCATAGAAGGCAGAGTGGCTTCCGCCAGAGCTGCCGTAACTTGAACGTGCAGCGTGCCGGTAGGCGCGTCGAGCACTTTTGCGTTCCCAGTGAGTCATTCGGTGACCACCTGATGAACTGCTGCCACCATAAGACGATGATGAGCCGCCGTAAGATGATGACGAGCCACCTGACGAGCTGCTTCCGCCACTGCTGCTCGAACCACCTGATGAGCCATACGCAGCGTTGTAACGGTGGTTCCAGCCAGCCTGTACGTCACAGCAGGCAGATGCCACTATTGAAAGAACGGTGAAAAATCCGACCGAACGGATGAATCGGTGAGCCAACATGTAGGGCAATCTCCACGGCGAGTTGAAATGGGTAACGACTGCTTTTGAGATCGCAAAGCGAACGATTCAAAAGCAGAATAAACGGAACTCCCTTAGAATAGTTTGACGGCTAGGTAAAGCAAGAAGGTAGGGGGGAAAATAAGGATTGCGTGGTTCAGGAGGGCTTTTGGGGCCTCTGTTTTCAGCAGCGTTCTTGGGCCTCTTCATGCCGGAAATGATGTTTTCTGAGCGTTTTACACGTATTTCAAGGTCTTTCAGTCGCGACGATTTGGATTT
>DONH01000220.1 GCA_003509235.1 Planctomycetaceae bacterium | reverse complement strand
TATTTCTCGCAAACTCTGACTGACTGTGTAGTGGTCATGGAGCAAACACCTCTGCCTTTGATCGAGTTTTTTCATACATTTCGCGTGCGCCTCCCGCCGGTTGTCGAATGCGGTTGCAGCCTCCTCAATTTCATCCGCCATTGACTTGATCACGTCTTCATCGAAAACCGGGCGATCACGTCTCTGGTCGCGGTAATGCGACAGAATGGTAAATCTGGCAACAATGAACGCCCACGGCAAAAATTCGGTATCCGGGTTCCAGTCCGCCACCTTTTGCCACAACTTCACACACGTTGCCTGCAGCACCTCGCGGGCATCCTCACGGTTGGCCAGGTTTGCATGACAGGACGCCTCGAGAGCAGCTTAATGCCGTATCAAAACCTCAATGAACCGGGTGTCGTCCTGTGATGGCGTCATGAATACTGTGCTTTTTTGTAACGCAAATAGTGGAGCCAGCTTTTTGTTGTCGTTCAACATTCGTGGAGAAACGTCACCTTCCTGTGCCGTATTGTTTATTCCGCAAGAGCACTCGGTGGTCACAAATTTGTACGTTTTCCAAAAGAATCGCTTACTTCATTGGTTTTCTTGAAATATTTCTACAAAGTCAAAAAGCGTCAGCCACTTTCAACAAGCTCTTTTGGGCCGCCGCTCTTTAGCCCCTGAGCCCTTACCTTTGCTTCTGCAGTTGAGCAAATACAGTCTCGAACTGCGGCCTCAACAAGCACGCACAGTTTTTTCATTGAAACGGTTCCTGACAACCTCTGGCTTGGTCGCATCCATAACGTCAATCTCTGCCCAAAAAGACTTGCAAGGATTGCGACCTCAGTTCCGTTTCGTGGTGGAGGTGCGACTGAAAAATTGACAATCTTAAAATCGCCGACATGAATGTTTTCTTGTTCACCAGCAAGACAGTGGGCAAACCTTCTTCTCGGATCACCCAGATAGCTAAACACAAATGTACCTGGTTTCATCGACCGAACAAACCATTGCCGAAGCGGGCTTGGAATCTTTTGGAGAATTGCAAGAGCATCATGAAAACACCCTGCCAGCCCATATTTCACAACCGCTCGTGAATCATCAATGAGCTTAGGCAGAAGGTCTTCCCAACACCGACACTCATCGATTCTTCGACGATAAAAAGCATACCCAATTCCATTCGCTGCTGGCATGCGTTGACTCAGGCGAGGCCTCATGTTGACCGGTTGCACCATACCGACCCACGACTTCCTCGACTGGCCAGGAGCCTCACAAAAGTTCCCAATGACACCCGTGAGCAAAGCCATTAGTAATTCATTCAGACTCGCACCGTGTATCTCTGCGTAGCGACGCAGCTGATTTGTTTCTCCTCGTGTTAATTGAATTGACGGTAACTCATTTCTGCTTGTGTCATCAAGCACGACACCATCGCAGGGTATCGCAGTTGCCCGGTCAAGAAAAAACCATCTCGCTTCACCAAGAAAAAATCGCATTGCATCGAGCCAACTCACACCCTCAACAACAGGACGCTCGAGCACACCCCTGGAATCTAAAAGTGTTGCAGCACCGACTTTTTTTCGTTTCGGAATGTTTTGATGGCCATTACTACCAGAGCATGCCTTGGCATACTCTCTAAAAACATCGCCGCAGAATTCCATGGCTCCAATGCCGTCGCAGGAGGCATGATGAAACGTCATATGGATTTCAGAACAACTGGAAGAGCATCTAACCAGTTGCACTTTGAGTGGTACCACTCGACAAGATGCCAGCTCCACCTTCTTGGATTTATCTCGACAACAGTCCATCTGCTGAATAACCACACGGTTATTACTGGACACCCACATTGCATTTTCGAGCCGAGATGTCAGCAACGGGTGGTTCCGGAGTACATCATCCAACGATTGCTGAAGCCGGTCTAAATCAACGCTTCCTTCACATGACCAGATAGCAGTGAAGTTCATTGGGAAGTCCACACTGTCGTCATCGACCATGTACTGTTCGAATGGGGTAAGAGACCACATCAAGACACCCCTTGAGCATTCTTTTGAGTGTCACCTACTTCCCGCTTACCCGAATTTGAAAGACGGATCTCAGTTACTTTGAGGACTTCACGTAAATCGCGGCCGATCCATGGAAGAAGCGAAAGCCAGCGAAGGCGTCCCCATCGTGATCGATGCCGATCTATAAATGCCCATTCACCAACAAACTCCCAGCCTTTTTTCCACGCCAGAAGCTCTCGCCCACTTCGCACTCCCCACCGGAGCTTTGCGCGCGTTTTGTTTACAGCACCAACCTGTGACTCACGCCCCACGTAACGCGGTGATATCGACTGGAAAAGAACATGGGCGTTTTGGAACCTCTGTGAAAGCTGAAGGAAAAGTTCTCGCACCTGAGACTCCTCGCAGTAACAAAACAGCCCCTCAGCGATAACCATGACTGGCGTCTCGCGCGAAACATCCAATGCATTAAGCCACTCAAAGTCGAACGCAGAAGAGGCAACATGCGTCACACGGTCGGACGCCGGCAAAAGGTGATCACGAACTCCGATCACATCTGGAAAGTCAAGATCAAACCAGCGAATCGATCCATTATCGACTCGCTGAAAACGAGCATCTAAGCCTGCACCAAGATTGAGGATGACACCATTCGGATTGTTGCAGATAAAATGTTCAACCCGTTCATCAAAAATCTCTGAACGAATGACGCAGTCAAGATAGACATACTTGGCTTCATCAAAACACGAAAAGTCATAGTCAAGTCCATCGATAATACGAACCGCGTCCTCGTCACGAATAATTGCATCTTCTCGGTGTGTTTCGCACGCACGATAATAGAGTGGTATGAGGAGTGTCTCTTGCACATCACCCAAGTCTGGCTGGATCTGGTTCACCGCATTAGCATCAACCATGTTTCACCTTCTACGCTCGTCTCGCATAGACCATTGGCTCAGCCGGTGACGCCGGGCTTGCTTCAGTTACAATTTCAAAGCCGTGCCCTCGAAGAAGAGATTCTACTTTTTCAAGCTGCTCCTTGCCCCGATGCACTTCAACTGTCACCTGCTGGATCCGTGGCCAGTGCTCATCAGCAATACCCGCCAGAATCCCATCCTCAATACCCTCAGCATCAACTTTCAACAGGTCGACTTGGCCAAGCCCCTGCTCTTCAATGACATCTGAGACGCTCAAGAGCGGGCAGGAAACGGAAACACGTTCCGCATAGGCATTCATAACTCGGCGAGCAATTCTCTTCTGGAAAAATTGTGGGAGTAGACGAAATGCAATCGCAACCAGCCAATTCGACGAAGTCGCGAGAGCATTGACCG
>DONH01000040.1 GCA_003509235.1 Planctomycetaceae bacterium | reverse complement strand
TCTCCAAGCCTCCGGATTGGAGTCCCGCCGTAGGCGGTAATTTTCTGGGGCAGGAGAGTGCAGGAGGCAGTGGCTTCAACAGAAGGAGTATCAATGGAAGCGTCCTGCTGTGTATGCTTGATCCATGAAAAATTCTCGAACATCTCGAGTCGCCTTTCGCAAAAACCGTCATGCACGTCGACGGCAAACTGATGTTACCCGGCAATTCACAAATGACGGCGATGTGAGTGAGAATCTTGCTTCATCAGAGAGACTTTCCGGCAAGGGAGAACTTACCCGAAAACGGACAGTCAAACTGCCTGCGATTGAAGGATGTGTCGATAGTTCTGGGAATGTAAATGATGCGTGGCGAGGGCAAGTGCTCCACGCTCATGGTTTGGATAGCTTTGTGCGCGATGAGCTTGGACAGATTACACGGTGCGCGATCCGACAGGTCTTGCATGATGTCGCGACAGATCAGCGCCATCCTGTATCCGCTGGGGACTGGGTGCAAGTGCAGGGGCGAGGTGAAGAAGCTGCTATCTGTTTTATCGAACCTCGTCGCAGTGCTTTAAGTCGATCGAGCCGAGGCCGCCGACACACTCTTGTCGCGAATGTAGATCAGTTATTTATCGTTGGCAGTGCTGCCCAGCCAGACTTGAAACCCGGCCTAATTGACCGAATGCTTGTGGCTGCAGACTCCGCAGGCATTCGTCCTGTGATTTGCATTAATAAAATCGATCTGATTGATCCGGCTGAACTTCTGCCGCTCGCCGGGGTGTACGCTCGCATGGGCTACCCTGTTATTCTCTGCTCATCAGTCACTGGGTATGGTCTTTCTCGGCTGAAAATTGAATTAGATGGTCAAGTCACCGCTGTGGTTGGTCAGAGTGGTGTTGGTAAGTCATCACTACTCAATCGTCTCGAGCCAGCACTCGAATTGCCTGTCTCTGACGTAAGTCGTGACAACGAAAAGGGACGTCATACAACTACCGCTGCAAGATTGCTTCCGCATTCGTATAATGGAAGCTTTGTTGACACTCCCGGAGTACGTCAGTTTCAGCTTTGGGAAACTGTTCCGGCTGAGGTTCCGTCCGCCTTCCGTGACTTACGTCCACTTGCAAATCATTGTCGTTATCCGGACTGTAGCCATTCACATGAATCTGGATGTGCCGTGAAAGACGCCGTTGCTGATGGTCTTCTCGATACTCGACGTTGGGAAAGCTGTTGTCACCTTGCTGCAGGAGCGGAGGAAGGTCGCGAGTGAGTCTCTCAGAACGTACCACTGGCGTTGATTCAGAGCGGACAGTGCTGGTTGGTGTGTATATCAATACACCGGCGAACCCCAAAGATCCTTTGTCGGAGTTATCAGGTCTGGCAATTACGGCCGGAGCACACGTTGTGGCTGAGTTGGTCCAGCGAAGACACGAACCAGATCAGCGGACGTATATTGGCCGAGGGAAACTCAAAGAACTCTTTTCCGTTATTGAGCATCACGATGCCGATGTTGTCATGTTTGATAATGATCTTTCACCAGCACAGATACGAAACCTCGAGCATGAGTTGAATTGTAAAGTACTGGATCGCTCGGAGGTCATACTGGATATTTTTGCTGCACGTGCAAGGACGTATGAGGCGAGGTTGGCTGTAGAGTTAGCTCAGCTGGAGTATTCGCTGCCCAGGCTCAAGCGAATGTGGACACACCTCTCCCGGTTGAAGATGGGTATCGGGATGCGAGGGCCAGGTGAAAAGCAACTTGAAGTGGATCGGCGACTTGTCGAGAAGAGGATTCATGACCTGAAGCAGGAGATGTTAGTTATTCATCGTCGCCGTGAGCGACAGGTTGCGGCAAGGCATGAGCAGCGAACGGTATCTCTCGTTGGGTACACAAACGCAGGGAAAAGCACCCTGCTCAATACCCTCACGCATGCAGATGTCCTCGCCGAAGACAAGCTTTTTGCTACGCTTGATACTCGTACAAGGCGATGGAAGTTGCCAAGTTGGGGGCCGGTGTTACTAAGTGATACGGTCGGCTTCATTCGTGATTTGCCGCATCATTTGATAGCAAGTTTTAAGGCGACGCTTGAAGAGACTCAGCAGGCCGATTTGTTGTTGCATGTGGCAGACGCTTCGAGTCCATTTGTTGAGAACCAGATTAAAGCCGTGAATTCGGTACTCGAAGAGTTAAGTGTTGATGTCAAGGACACGATACTCGTTTTGAATAAACTCGACGCAGTGACTGATCGTATTACACGGAATCGATTATGTGATCGGTATCCTTATGCTGTAGGTGTCTCCGCTCAAACGGGTTATGGCCTCGAAAAACTTGCGATACGTACGAGTGATGCTTTAGGGCGAAGCTTTCGGAATATTGAAGTAGAGACAGATTGTGGGAACGGTCGCCTTTTAGCCTGGCTTGCAAAGCATGGTGAAGTTTTGTCGAAACGTTTTGGTGATAAGCGAATGATAATTCACTGCCGCGTGCCACCAGCTGTTCTGGGGCGCATTGATCCAGATGAAGCAACGGTGAGAGATTGCGGTAATGAGGTGCGAGTGCAGCCACAGTCTTCGTTGCTCCCTACAACGCAGTCTCCAGTAACGGAAGTTACGTGACGTGTCATATTGCAAAGTGCGTGATCTTTCCAAGCAGTGCGGTATTTTGACCGGGGCAACCTCCGGAGTAGGTAGAGCACTTGCAAGATTGCTTGCGGAGCGGGGCGCGCGACTCGTCATTTCAGGTCGCCGTGAATCAAGGCTAATCGATCTTGCTTCGGAATATCCCGAACTGCTCATTCCTCTGCCTGGGGATATCACGAATAGTAAATTTCAGGAGGAGCTTGTCGAAAAGGCAAAGGAAGCGTTTGGCGGCATTGATTTGGTCATAGCCGCAGCTGGAGTAGGAGCTGTCGGGCCGTTCTCAGAGTCGTCTCTGGAAACCATTAGAAGCGTGTTCGAAATTGATTTTTTTGCCCCAGTCGATCTTGTGTACAAATCACTTCCACATCTCAAAAATGGGTTGTCGCCAGCTGTCGTGTTGATTGGTTCTATACTCGGAGTGCATCCGCTTCCCTTGCATGGTGGATATGCAGCTGCGAAAGCTGCACTGCATGGGTTTGCCAACGCAGTGCGTCCAGAGTTGGCATCTCTTGGTATTGATGTACAGATTGCAATCCTTGGCCCAACGGAATCAGAGTTCTGGGACAATCTTATAGTTGGCAAAAGGGCCAGCTGGTCACAGGGTCGTCCGTTGTCCGCAGAAACAACAGCCGCAGCGATTATTGCAACGATGGAAAGAGGGGGGGACACTGTAACCCCTGGCTGGAGAGCAAAAGCATATGTCTTCTTGTCAAGGTTTTTTCCATCACTTATTGATTTGTTTGTTCGTTGGAAGCGTCGATTTCCTCGCCAATTGTGAGTAATTCCTCTGCATCAAGCCATAGGTCGTTCGTTTGAAAAAGCCTCTGGATTGCGGTTTTGTGAATTTTCATTTTTATTTCTCCAACGCCAAGGGCGCCGTAAAAAATTTTAGTGCCATCTCGTCTTGCGGTATCGTTTGTGTGAATGCCAGAGATTCCGGCAGGTGGCACCGCATTGAGGTCAATGTAGACCGAGGTAGAGGTTGCTTGTGAAATTTGTGCTTTGGTAAGCATCTCAACGCCTGATCCGCCTGCCGAAATAATCAGATTTACGGAGCCAATCACCTTCTCAAGCTTGTCTGCTGACGTAGGCTCAAGGTGGGCGTGAGGAAATTTATCACTGAGTAGGTTGCAGTATTGAGATGCACGCTCAAAGGATCGCGATGTAAGAAGGACATGAATCCCTTGGTTTGCGAGAAGCCGGCTCACCCTTTGTCCCACGGGCCCAGTACCACCTAGTACAAGAGCCCGACATGCTTTTTTCCTGCCAGAGGGTTTGAAGGTAATGTGTCGCTTTGCAGCAATGACTGTGGCTGCTGCGGTTGTGTTCGCGCCAGCTGGATCAATGAAGACACTGACACGAACAGATTTGAAAAAAGTTTTTGAAATCTGAGATGCAATTTCCTCCACTTGGGGAATGTTTTTGCCGCCGAGGAAGATGCTCGTTGAGGCAAGATCAGATGCTCCACGAGTAAACATTGCTCCATGG